>NZ_AZSN01000106.1:0-13412 GCF_000576225.1 Methylibium sp. T29-B
GGGCGACAGGCTGCTGCCGTCTGGTTGCTCCGCATCATCCCCGATCCCTTTTGCAGATTTTCTCTATTGGGCAGGGGTGTTCCTGAAGGTAGAGTCCGCGCGCTTTCGCATTCACCGGACATCTTCAGGAGTATTCATGTCGTCAGCCCAGCGTCCCGCCCTTTCCCGGCTGCGGGTGAACCCGGTGGTCGCCGCCTGCGCGCTGATCGGTGCAGCGCCGTTCGCCCAGGCGCAGGACGCGGCGAGCGGGACGCTCGCGCCGGTGGTCGTCACCGGCAAGGGCTTCGAGCAGCGCGCCTTCGACACCCCGTACTCGGTGGGCACGGTGGACGAGGAGGCGCTGCGCAACGCGGGCCCGATGATCAACCTGTCGGAGGCGATGGCGCGGGTGCCGGGCCTGACGGTGGCGAACCGCAACAACTACGCACAGGACCTGCAGATCAACTCACGCGGCTACGGCGCCCGTTCGACCTTCGGCGTGCGCGGCATGCGCCTGTACAGCGACGGCATTCCCGCGACCATGCCCGACGGCCAGGGGCAGGTGTCGCACTTCGACCTCGCCGGCGCGCAGCGCGTCGAGGTGCTGCGCGGTCCGTTCAGCGCGCTCTACGGCAACAGCTCGGGCGGCGTCATCGCGCTGGTGAGCCAGCCGGTGCGCGAGCGCTATGGCGAGCTCGGTGCGGACATCGGCCGCTTCGGCCTGCGCCAGGGGCGCGTGACGGTGCAGGCGCCGCTCGGCGACGAGCCGGGCCGCGGCTTCGACCTGCGCTTCGGCGCGAGCTATCTCGACTATGACGGTTTCCGTCCGCAAAGCAGCGCCCGCCGCACGCTGGCCAACCTGCGGCTGGGCTGGACCGGCGAGCGCGACACCGTGGTCGTCAGCGTCAACCACGTCGACCAACCCGCCGACGATCCGCTGGGCCTGAACCGTGCGCAGTTCGACGCCGATCCGCGCCAGACGGCCGCGGTGGCGACCCAGTTCAACACCCGCAAGACCGCGCAGCAGGAGCAGATCGGTGCCACTTGGCGGCATCGCTTCGCGGACCTCGGTGCGCTGAGCGAGAGTGCCGTCACCGCCTATTTCGGCCAGCGGTCGGTCACCCAGTGGCAATCGATCCCCGTCCTGACCCAGCGCAACCCGACACCGCCGCCAAACACCGACCGCCACCCCGGCGGCGTGATCGACTTCGATCGCGACTACCAGGGTCTGGACGGCCGGCTGATCTGGCGCTGGACGCTGGACGGCGATCGCAGCGCCCAGTTCGTGGCCGGCGCGGCGCTGGAACGCAGCACCGAGGACCGCCGCGGCTACGAGAACTTCCTCGGCGATCCGCTGGCCCCCACGGCGCTCGGCGTCACCGGCAACCAGCGCCGCGACGAGAAGAACACCGTGAAGACCACCGACGTCTACGCGCAGGGCGAGCTGGAGTTCGTCAAGGACTGGGTGGCGACGCTCGGCGTGCGCAGCGGCCGCGTGCGCTTCGAGGCGGAGGATCACTATGTGTCCGGCCTCAATGGCGACGACTCGGGCTCGCTGAAGTACAGCTACACCAACCCGGTCGCCGCAGTGCAGTGGCGCGGCCTGCCGGACTGGAACTTCTATGTCAGCGCCGGCGAGGGCTTCGAATCACCGACCTTCGGCGAGCTGGCCTACCGTCCCGACGGCGGCAGCGGCTTCAACAACGGCCTGAAGGCGCAGACCAGCAAGCAGATCGAGCTCGGCGCAAAGTGGCGCAACGATGCGCGTGGCCTGGCTGCGGACTTCGCCGTGTTCGAGGCGCGTACCGACGACGAGATCGGCGTGGCGACCAACGCCGGTGGCCGCTCCACCTTCCAGAACGTCGGCTCGACCACGCGGCGCGGCGTTGAGCTGGGTGCGGGCTGGAGCATCACCCCGAACTGGCGCACCGCGCTGGCGTTGACCTGGCTGTCGGCGACCTACGACGACGCCTTCGTCACCTGCACCGCCGTGCCCTGCAACGGCGCCAACCCTGGCAACCAGGCGACCGTGCCGGCCGGCAACCGCATCGCCGGCACCAGCCCGCGCAGCGCCTTCGCCGAGCTGGCGTGGCGGCCCTTCGGCACGTCGACGACCGAGCTCGCCGCCGAGCTGCGGGCGCAGGACGAGGTGGCCGTCAACGACCGCAACACCGACTTCGCCGGCACCTGGGCCACCTGGGCCCTGCGTGCCACCCAGAGCTGGAAGCTGGCCGAAGGCAGCCGGATCGACGTGCTGGTGCGCGTGGACAACCTGTTCGACCGCGAATACGCCGGCAGCGTGATCGTCAACGACGGCAACGGCCGTTTTTCGAGCCTGGCATGCCGCGCAACTGGCTGCTGTCGGTGAAGTGGCGGCAGGCGTTCTGAGCTGAGCCGGCGGCGACGCTAAAGTCGGGGCTTCCCGACTCGTACGACCCGCCGTTTGCCTGCCTCCGCCCTTGCTCTGGTTCTGACCGCCGCGCTGCTGCATGCGCTGTGGAATCTCGTTGCCAAGCGTGCAGGAGGTGACCAGCGCTTCGTGCTGCTGACAGCGCTGATGGTGGCGGTGCTGTGGGCGCCCGTCGGTCTGTGGGTGGCCTGGGACGAACTGCCGCGCTGGGGCCTGCTGGCCTGGGCTGCGGTGCTGGCCAGTGGCCTGACGCACCTGGCCTACTTCACGGTCCTGCTGCGGGGCTACCGGGCATCGGATCTCACGGTCGTCTACCCGGTTGCGCGTGGCACCGGGCCGCTGCTGTCGGCGCTGGGCGCCGTGCTGCTGCTCGGCGAATCCCTGTCGGCGGTCGGTGCGGCCGGTGTCCTGGCGGTGACGGTCGGCATCGTGCTGATCGCCGGTGGGCCGCGGCTGCTGCAGGCCCTGAGGGGCCGCCATGGTGACGGCGACACGGCATCGCAGCGCGTGCGCGCCGGTCTCGGCTGGGGCGCGGCGACCGGCGCGACCATCGCCGCCTACACGCTGATCGACGGCGCGGCGGTGAAGCTGCTGGCGGTGTCGCCGATCCTGGTGGACTACTTCGGCAACCTGCTGCGCATTCCGTTCATGCTGCCGCTGCTGCGCGACCGCGCGGCGCTGCGGTCCGCGTGGCGAGCGCAGTGGCGTCACGCCCTGGCGGTGGCGGTACTCAGCCGGCGGCCTACGTGATGGTGCTGTACGCGATGCAGCTCGCGCCGCTGTCGCATGTAGCGCCGGCCCGCGAGGTGTCGATGCTGTTCGCGGCGCTGCTGGGCGGCCGGCTGCTGGGCGAGGGCGAACTGGGCTGGCGGCTGGTCGGGGCGGCGTTCATCGCCGTCGGCGTGGGTGGTCTTGCGCTGGGTTGAAGGAAAGTTTCGGAGCGATGGTTCGGCTCGTGAAGATCCGGCGCCACAGGCGGCTTGCAAGACAATCGGTACGCAGCTCATCCCTTGCTGCCAACCCAACGCGATCGTGAATCCCATGACTCCGTCGACCTCCATTCTTCTCTCGGCGCTTGCCTGCTTGGCGCTGGCCGGTGCAGCGACCGCGGTCGGGTTGGCTGAAACGGCGCGCCCCGCCGCCGTCTCGATGGAGCGGACGGTGCCGATCGCTGACTCGGACATCTTTGCGGAGATCGACGCGAACAAGCCGTTCCGTCAGATCCGGGGCGGGCAGGTCGGTCTGGAATGCGCCGGAGCGAAGGACATCAGCGTCGCGTCCTTCGACGCCGCTGGCGGTTTCGACGGAACAGCGCAGCCCGCGGGCCGGCGCTTCGGAAAGACGGCCGATCCGCTGGACTCGTCGAAGCAGGTACTGATGTTCGCGCCGTCGGTCAGCGACAGCCTGGGCGGAGCCGGGTCCAAGCGCTGCGAACTGAGCTGGTGGATCACACAACCGGGCGTCATCAAGCCATACATCGACATCTGGCACGCGTTCGGACTGTTGATGCCCGATGGCGGCTACGACTTCCAGGCTGTGATTAGCCAATACCATCAGCTGACGTCTCAGACGGTCAATCCCTGGGCGGCGATCCAGGCCGAAAAGAACGGACTGGTGCTTTTCGTTCGGCACAACACCATGGTGCCGCCGACGCGCGCCACGAACCAGACTCGCATTTTCGAATCACCCGGCATTCCGACGAAGGCCTGGACCGTGATCGTCACGAAAGTGCGCATTGATCCCAACGAGGGCGGGCGGGGCTACTTCCAAGCTTGGCGCGATGGCGTCCAGTTCGCGGATTACGCCGGTCCGACGGGCTACGCGACGATCGAACAGCATCCGACATGGCAGAAGTTCGGATTCTATCCGTGGGACCACGCCAACTGGTCCAAGCCCGCGACGGCGCGCGTGCTGTTCAAGGCGCCGGTGTTCGTGAGAGATCCGACCGGCTCCAAGTACACCGAGGCCAGTCTGCGCGCCTACGTGCTGGCTCGATAAGAAAGGGTCGGGCCCTGGCCCTTCGATGCCAACGCAAGTCAGCGTCCGAACAAGCCCTTCACGACGCTGCCGACGCCCTCGACCACGCCTTCCACGCTCAGACCCAACACGTTGCCCAGTGCCGAGGCGACGCGCGTCGCGAAGTTCTCGTTGAGCGAGAACGCCGGGTCGTCGAGCCGGCCTTCCAGCGTGAACTCGAGTTCGATGCGGTCGTGCCGGCTCATGAAGGCCAGCATGGCCTTGCGCGGCAGGCCGGCGAAGTTGCCGTCGCCGAGTTCCAGCTGGCTCAGCGTCATGTGCCCCGGCGCGTGCAGCTGCTGGCTTTTCACGGTGGGCGCCAGATCGAGGTCGAGCGTGCCCCGCTTCACGCCGCCTTGGGCCACCTGGTTCACGTAGGGCTGCAGTGCGAGCAGATCGACGCGGCGCAGGCTGAGCTTCAACGCGGCGTCGCGGGAGGCACCGGTCACGCTGCCGTGCAGCTCGAGCCGGCCCTCCTGGCCTGCCCGCGCGCCGCGGACTCCGGCGGTGATGTCGATCTGCGTCGCCCCATCCAGCGCCGGCAGCGCGAGCGGCCCGATGCTCGCCTGCATGTCCACCAGCCGCAGGGCCAGCGGCGGCCGGCTCACCGAGGCGTCGTAGAACGCGATCTCGGTCCCGCGCAACTGCACGTCGCCGATGCGCACTGCAGGCAGGCTGCCGCCGCGACGCTCGGCCCCGGTTCGCTCGCGCCGACCCAGCAGCGCGGGCAGCACCTGCATCTGGCCGTCGCGGCCCCGCAGCAGCGAGATGTAGCCGTCCTCGATGCGCACGCTGTGCACGCCGATGCGTCCGCGCAGCGCGGACCACAGGTCCGGCGCCACCACCATGCGGGGTGCACGCAGTTCGTCGGCCGCCGGCCAGCCGCTGCCCGGCGCGGCGGCGATGCGCAGGCCGAGGATCTCGACGCCGCCCCAGGCGAGGCCGACCGAGGCCACCTCGCTGCGCGGGCCGAGGGCAGCCACCAGTTCCTGCTGCAGCCGGTGTGCCGCCAGCTGCCAGACCACTGCCAAGGCAGCCAGCACGACGGCCAGACCGATCAGCAGGCCGCGCGCCAGTCGACGCGGGGCAGGGCGGGGCAGAGGCTCGTTGGCAGTCGGCATGCCGGGATTGTCGCGGGCCGGTAGAGTCCCAGCGTCCATGTCAGCACCCCCTTCACCTCCCGCCGCCGTCGTGCCCCTGCCTTTGCTGGGTGTCGACTTCAGCAGCGCGCCCACGCGGCACAAGCCCATCGTGCTGGCGCGAGGCCATGCCGACGGCCACCTGCTGCGTCTCGATGCGATCGAGCTGCTGCCCGATCTTTCCGCCTTCTCGGCCCTGCTGCAGCGGCCCGGTCCCTGGCTGGGGGCCTTCGACCTGCCGTTCGGCCTGCCGCGCGAACTGGTCACGGAGCTGGGCTGGCCGCAGGCCTGGCTGCCGATGCTGCGTCTCTATGCGGCGCTGCCGCGCAGCGAGATCCGCGAGCGTTTCGCGGCCTTCTGCGCGGCCCGGCCCACCGGGTCCAAGTTTGCTCACCGCGCCACCGATGGCCCCGCCGGGTCGAGCCCGTCGATGAAGTGGGTCAACCCGCCGGTCGCTACATGCTGCACGCGGGGGTGCCACGGCTCGTGGAGGCGGGCGTGACGCTGGCTGGTCTGCATGCCGGCGATCCGCAGCGCGTGGCGCTCGAGGCCTACCCCGGGCTGCTGGCGCGCGAGTTGATCGGCGCACGCTCGTACAAGAGCGACGAACGCGCGAAACAGACACCCGAACGCCTGATCGCCCGCAAGGACCTGGTCGACGCGCTGGAGCAGGGCCGGTCGCGGCTGGGCTTGCGGCTGAAGCTGCGCCATGCGCAGCGCGAAGAACTGGTGGCCGACGCGCGCGGCGACCGCCTCGACGCCGTGCTCTGCATGCTGCAGGCCGCATGGGCCGCAACGCAGCCGAACCACGGCTTGCCGCCGGTGATCGATCCGCTGGAAGGCTGGATCGTCACCGCGCCCTGGGCTGCCGATGCCAGGAGCGCGGCATGAAGCTCGGCCCCTTGTTCGGCCGGGCGAACCGGGCGCGGCTCGCGATCTACCTGCTGGCACTGTGGAAGCTGTTCAAGCACCCGGACACGCCGCGCGCGCCCAAGCTCATCGCCATCCTGGTGATCGCCTACGCGCTGAGCCCGATCGACCTGATTCCCGATTTCATCCCGGTGCTGGGGATGCTCGACGAACTGGTGCTGCTGCCGCTGGGGATCGCACTGGCCGTCAAGCTGACCCCCGATGCACTGTGGCAGGCCCGGCTGCGCGAGGCCGAGGCCAGTGGGGAACGCGTGCCGAAGATGCTGTGGGGTGTGTTGCTGATCGCCGCGGTGTGGCTGCTGTGCGGCGGCTTGCTGGCGTGGTGGGCGTGGCGCACCTGGGGTGCGCCATGAGGCTGTTGATCGCCTGGCTGGTCGCGTGGGTCGGGGCGACCGGTGGCGCGGTGGCCGAGGAGGTCCGTTTCGAGGGCGTGGTCACGCGCATCACCGACGGCGACACGGTCTGGGTGAGGCCCGACGCGAGCAACGGCCAGCAGGCTCGCCGCAAGCCCGTGAAGCTGCGCCTGGTGGGCCTGGACGCGCCGGAACGCTGCCAGCCGCATGGCAGCGAAGCCGGCGCCGCGCTGGCAGCGCGCGTGCAGGACCGCCACGTCACGGTGCGGCGGCGCGCGACCGACATGCATGGCCGTGCGCTCGGGACGCTGTGGCTGGGTGACCAGGATGTGGGCGCCTGGCTGGTCGCCGAGGGGCACGCATGGTCGGCTCGCTACGGCCGCGACCCGGGCCCCTATGCCGGCCAGGAGCAACGGGCCCGCGCCGCGGGGCGGGGCCTGTTCGCCGCGCCGAATCCAGAACTGCCGCGCGATTTTCGGCGGCGCCATGGGCCCTGTGACTGACAGATCGGCCGCCCGCGAGGCGGCGACTACTTTCGCATCAACGTGCTCTTGCCGAACAGCGACTCCACCAGGTCCACCGCGAGCACCGCGGTGGCATTGCGCACGTCGAAGGCCGGGTTCAGTTCCATCACGTCGAGCGAGGCGAGGCGGCCGGTGTCGGCGATCATTTCCATGCACAGCTGCGCCTCGCGGTAGGTCGGGCCGCCATTGACGGTGGTGCCGACGCCGGGCGCGATGGGCGGATCGAGGAAGTCGACGTCGAAGCTCACGTGCAGGTGGGTGTTGGCGTCCAGCGTCGCGAGCGCGAGCTCCATCGTATGGCGCATGCCCATCTCGTCGATGTAGCGCATGTCGAACACCTCGAGGTCGACCTCGTGCACCAGCCGCCGCTCGCCGGCGTCGACGCTGCGGATGCCGATCTGGCGCACCCACTTCGGATTGATCGCCGGCACCTGGCCACCGATCTCGATCAGCGCCTGCGGGCCGCGGCCGCACAGGCACGCGACCGGCATGCCATGCACGTTGCCGGTGGGCGTGAGCACGTTGGTGTTGAAGTCGGCGTGCGCATCGAGCCACAGCACGCGCAGCTTCTTGCCCGCCTCGCGGCAGTGGCGCGCCACCGCGCTGATGCTGCCGATCGCGAGGCAGTGGTCGCCGCCCAGCAGGATGGGCAACCGCCCCAGGCCGAGCTCGGCATGCACCGCTTCGTGCACCGCGGTATTCCATGCCACCACCTCGGCGAGGTGGCGGTAGCCCTCGGTCGGCGGCAGCCAGGGGTTGCGGGGTCCTGCAAGGTTGCCGCGGTCGACCACCTCCAGGCCGTGCGCCTCCAGCGTGCTCTGCAGGTTGGCCACGCGCAGCGCTTCCGGACCCATCGACGCACCGCGCGCGCCGGCGCCGATGTCGGTGGGCGCACCGATCAGAGAGATCTGCGGCGCGAGGCGGCGGAGGTCGGCGCTCATGGGCTCTCCGGTGTCAGACGTCTTCCGCGAAGGCGCCGGTCTGGGTGTCGAGCGCGTCGAGCCCGTAGTGGCGCTCGATCACGCCCCAGGCCTCTTCGGCGCTCTCGACGAAGTGGAACAGTTTCAGATCCTCGGCATTGATCATGCCGGTGCCGACCAACAGGTCGAAATTGATCAGCTTGGTCCAGAACTCGCGACCGAACAGCAGCACCGGTCGACGGCGGATCTTGCCGGTCTGCATCAGCGTCAGCGCCTCGAAGGTCTCGTCGAGCGTGCCGAAGCCGCCGGGGAAGCACACCAGCGCGATCGCGCGCATCAGGAAGTGCATCTTGCGCAGCGCGAAGTAGTGGAACTGGAAGCACAGCTCCGGCGTGATGTAGTCGTTGGGTGCCTGCTCATGCGGCAGCACGATGTTGAGGCCGATGCTCGGGCCGTCGGTCTCGAAGGCGCCGCGGTTGCCGGCCTCCATGATGCCGGGCCCGCCGCCGGTGACGACGGCGATCGGCTCGTCGAGCTGCTTCGAGGCCGTCGTCACGATGCCGGCGAAGCGCCGTGCCTCCTCGTAGTGGTGCGACATGGCCAGCTGCATCTCGGCGCGCTTGAGCGCGTCGGCGTCGCCCAGCGCCTGCGCGGCAGCGACGCGCTGCAGCGCCTCGTCGCGCGGCAGGATGCGCGCGCTGCCGAAGATCACGATGGTCGATTCGATGCGGTGCTCGCGCTGCACCAGCTCGGGCTTGAGCAGCTCGAGCTGCATGCGCACCGGGCGCAGTTCCTCGCGCAGCAGGAAATCCTTGTCGTCGAAGGCCAGGCGGTAGGCGCTTTCGGGGCCGGCATAGCGCGAGGCCGGCGTGACCGCGGCCACGTCTTCTTGGGCCGAGGGGAAATTGCGTGCGCGCAGATCGTGGGTCGTGTCGTCCATGCGCCCAGCTTAACCCGCAGGCCCGCGGTGCGGCCCGCACACCGGGCAGTCGGCGCGGCGGGCGAGGCGGATCTCGGTCCATTCCATCGCTCGGCCGTCGAGCATCTGCAGCCGTCCCGCCAGCGTCGGCCCGATGCCGGCCAGCAGCTTCAGCGCCTCGGCCGCCTGCATGCTGCCGATGATGCCGACCAGCGGCGCGAACACGCCCATCGTGGAGCAGCGCACCTCTTCGAAGGCGCTGTCCTCGGGGAACAGGCAGGCGTAGCAGGGGCTGGCGGCGTCGCGCACGTCGTAGACCGAGATCTGGCCATCGAAGCGGATCGCCGCGCCGGCCACCAGCGGCTTGCGGTGCACGGCGCAGGCCCGATTGACCGCGTGGCGCGTCGCGAAGTTGTCGCTGCAGTCGAGCACCACGTCGGCCTCGCGCACCAGGGCTTCGAGCCGCGCGGCGTCGGCGCGCTCGGTCAGGGCCCGGACTCGCACCGCGGGGTTGATGGCAGCGATGCTGCGGGCGGCTGATTCCGCCTTCGGCATGCCGATGCGCGCCATGTCGTGGACGATCTGACGCTGCAGGTTGGTCAGGTCCACCGTGTCATGGTCGGCCACGGTGATCGTTCCGACCCCGGCCGTGCCCAGGTAGAGCAGGGCCGGCGAGCCCAGCCCGCCGGCACCGATGACGAGCGCATGGCCGTCGAGGAGGCGCTGCTGGCCCTCGATGCCGATCTCGTCGAGCAGGATGTGGCGGCTGTAGCGCAGCAGCTGGTCGTCGTTCATGGCGCGAGGATAGCGTCGCGGGCTTCCTGCGGCGCCGCGCAATGCGAAGAGCCCGCCATGGCGGGCTCTTCGCTTGGGACCCCGAGAGGGCGCTCCGTCAGTTGGTCTTGGTGTCCTCGGGCTTGCGCTCGGTCTGCGTCTTCGAGGCCAGCACCGTCTTGCCCTTCAGGCGATTCAGCGCCTGCTGCAACGGGAAGTCCTCGGCGCTGCCGAACTCGGGCAGCGGCTTGGGCGCCTTGTCCTTGTCCTTGCCGTTCGCCTCTTCCAGCTTCTTCAGCGCCTCCTCTCGGGCCTTCTCGCGCGCCGGGTCCTTGACCTCCGGGCCCTGGCCGCTGGAGATGTGCTTCTCCAGGTCAGCCTCGCGGGTGCGGATGGCGGCGAACACGTTGCCTTCGGCAGTTTCGTCGAGCCACACGTCGGGCACGATGCCGGTGGCCTGGATCGAGCGACCGCTCGGCGTGTAATAGCGGGCGGTGGTGATCTTCAGCGCCGTGTCGGGCGAAAGCTGGCGCACCGTCTGAACCGAGCCCTTGCCGAAGGTCTGGCTGCCCATCACCGTGGCGCGCTTGTGATCCTGCAGGGCGCCGGCGACGATCTCGCTGGCGGAGGCCGAGCCTTCGTTCACCAGCACGATCAGCGGCACGCTCTTCAACCCCTCGGGCAGCTTCTTCAGCGGGTCGCTGCCACGGCGCGAGTAGAACTCCGGATTGGCCTTGAACACGGCCTTCGATTCGGCGATCTGCCCGTTCGTGGAGACCACTGTCACGTCCTTGGGCAGGAAGGCGGCCGAGATCGCCACCGACGCCTCGAGCAGACCGCCCGGGTCGTTGCGCAGGTCGAGCACCAGGCCCTTCAGGTTGGGGTCCTGCTTGTACAGGTCGGCCAGCTTGGTGGCGAAATCCTCGACGGTGCGGTCCTGGAACTGGCTCACGCGCAGCCAGGCATAGCCGGGCTCGATCATCTTCGCGCGCACGCTCTGCACGCGGATCTCCTCGCGGGTGATGGTGACCGGGAAGCTGCGGCTCTCGGCCTTGCGGAACACCGTCAGCACGACCTTGGTGTTGGGCTCGCCACGCATCTTCTTGACGGCCTGGTCCATCGTCAGGCCCTTGACGAAGCTGTCGTCGATCTTGGTGATCAGGTCGCCGCTCTTCACGCCGGCCCGGAAGGCCGGCGAGCCCTCGATCGGCGAGACCACCTTGACCAGCCCGTCCTCCATGCCGATCTCGATGCCGACACCGACGAAGCGCCCGCTGGTGCCTTCGCGGAATTCCTTGAAGGTCTTCTTGTCGAAGTACTGGGAGTGCGGGTCGAGGCCGGCGACCATGCCGCCGATGGCGTCGGTGATCAGCTTCTTCTCATCGACCGGTTCGACGTAGTCGCTCTTCACCATGCCGAATACCGCGGCGAGCTGCTGCAGCTCCTCCAGCGGCAAGGCCGCAGACGGGTTGCGCGCCGTCGCGGTCAGTTGCATCGTGGTCAAGGCACCCGCGACCGCCCCGACGACGATCCAGCCAGCCACTTTTGTCTTAGCACCCATGACGTCCGGGTTCCTTTTCGATTGCTGCAGTCCAGTATAGGACCGGCACTTGCGCTGTGAGTCTGCTCCAGACCCCAAAGTTGCGTCGTTTGGAAGGCTTTGCAGGCTTTTACCGACGCTTCCGGCTGCGCAGGCGGGCCGGCCTTCAGCTCGGCTGGCGTGGGAAGGTGACCACGTGGTCGACCTCGGCGCGGATGCCGATCCATTCGCCGAGCTGGTGATCGTGGTGCGAGGGCACGTGGGCGAGCACGCGTTCGCCGCTGGCGAGCTGCAGCGTGTACAGGAACTCGGAGCCGCGGAAGGCCTTGCGTTCGATGCGGGCCTTCACCGGCGAGCTGTCGTCGTGGACGATGTCGTCCGCCCGCAGCAGCACCTCGCACTCGCCACCCGGGTAGGCGGCGGACAACGGGCATTCCTCGAGATCGCTCAGGTCGCCCACGGGGGTGTGCACACGCGGACCGTCGGCGCCGTCCACGATGCGGGCCGGCGCGAACACGCCGTGCCCGATGAAGTCGGCCACGAAGCGTGTCGCCGGACGGTGGTAGAGCTGGTAGGCGCTGTCCCACTGGTCGAGGCGGCCCCGGTGCATCACGCCGATCACGTCACCCAGCGCGAAGGCCTCGAGCTGATCGTGGGTGACGAAGAGCGCCGTCGTGCCGGTCCGCTTGAGAATCGCGCGCAGCTCCTGCGCCAGGCGTTCGCGCAGATCGACGTCGAGGCTGGAGAAGGGTTCGTCCAGCAGCAGCAGCCGCGGCGCCGGCGCCAGGGCCCGGGCCAGGGCGATGCGCTGCTGCTGCCCGCCCGACAGCTGGTGCGGCGCGCGCTTCGCGGCACTGCCCAGGCCACCAGGTCGAGCAATTCGGCCACGCGTTGCTCGCGCTGCGCCCGCGGCAGGTCGTGCAGGCCGAAGGCCACGTTCTGCGCCACGCTGAGATGGGGGAACAGCGCATAGTCCTGAAACACCATGCCGATGCGGCGCTGCTCCGGTGAGAGGTGGCGGCCGGTGGCCGCGTCGCCGAGCCGTTCGTCGCCCAGCGAGATGCTGCCGCCGGCCAGCGGCTCCAGGCCGGCGACGGCACGCAGCAGCGAAGTCTTGCCGCAGCCCGACGGGCCGATCAGCACACCGATCTCGCCCTCGGCCAGACCGAAGGACACGCCGTCGACCGCCGGCCGTTCGCCGCCGCCCGGGTGCGCCACCGGGTAGCGGATCGAGACATCGGCGAGACGCAGCAGCATCCCTCTATGATAGCGAGCTGACTTCAAATGAATTTCGTTCGCATTCCCGTATTCGCCCCGCCGCCGCGCCTTGACCACGGCCGTCGCGGGCCTTCCGACCGCGGCCTCGACTGAGCATGCGCCGTCTCGCCGTCGTGCTGTGCGCGCTGCTGGCGCTGCCCTTGCTGGGCGTGTTCGGGGCCTGGCTGGCCCCGCAGGCGCAGAGCCTCGAATTGCTGCGTCACCAGGCTGCCACGGTGCTGCCTGGCTACGCCTTGAGCTCGCTGCTGCTGGCGCTGGGCGTGGCGATCGGCGTGGCGCTGCTGGGCGGGGCCACTGCCGCCGCGGTCAGCCTGTTCGACTTCCCCGGGCGGCGCGTCTTCGAGTGGGCGCTGCTGCTGCCGCTGGCGATGCCGGCCTATGTACTGGCCTATGCCAGCACCGATTTCCTGCAGTACAGCGGCCCGCTGCAGACCACGCTGCGCGCGCTGACCGGCGCGCAGGGGCCGCTGTGGCCCGACGTGCGCAGCCTGCCCGGCGCCATCGTGCTGTTCACGCTGGCGCTCTACCCCTACGTCTACCTGCTGACCCGCGGCGCGCTGATGGAGCGCGGCCTGCATCTGATGGAGGCCGCGCGCCTGCTCGGCGCCGGACTCGGCCGCCGCGTGCGCG
>NZ_AZSN01000107.1:0-13408 GCF_000576225.1 Methylibium sp. T29-B
CCCGACTGGCGGACCGCGCAGGCGTTGGCGACGCATCCGCGCATCGCCCAGCGCGCGCGCGGGGCGGGCTTCGGCCGGGTGATCGAGGCGCCGCCCACGCTCGAGGCGGTGGTCGCCGCGATCGGCGTGTCACGGTCCGATGGAGAGCGGCCGATAGAATCGTCAGCACCGTGAGCGAGTCCCCAGAGCCCCCTGTCGCGCCGCCCGCGCCTCTTCCCCCGCACCCCGTGCCGGTCGTCGTCCAGCCAGCGACCCGTTCGACGCGGTCGCGGCGCTTGCAGTTGGGGCTGATGCTGCTGCTGTTGCTGGTCAGCGTGACCGCACTGTCGATGGCCTGGTACGGCCAGCGCCGGGTGCGCACGCTGGAGCAGGAGCTGGTTCGGCGCCAGCAGGACAGCGCCGGTCAGGCCACCGAGGCCCAGCTGCTGGCCAAGCAGGCCCAGGAGCTGTCGCGTGACGCGGTGGCCAAGGTCACGCTGACGGAGAGCCGGCTGGCCGAGATCACCGCGCAGCGCGGCCAGCTCGAAGAACTGATCCAGTCGCTGTCGCGTGCACGGGACGAGAACCTGGTGGTCGACATCGATGCCGGCATCCGCGTCGCGCTGCAGCAGACCGCCATCACCGGCAGCGCCGCGCCGCTGGTGGCGGCGCTGAAGGCGGCCGACGAGCGCCTCGCGCGCGTCAGCCAGCCGCGGCTCGAACCGGTGCGACGCGCGATCGCGCGCGACCTCGATCGCGTCAAGGCCGTGAGCGTGGCCGACATCGCCTCGCTGGCGATCAAGCTCGACGAGGCCGCGCGGCTGGTCGACGAGGCGCCGCTGCAGGTGCTCGATCCGCAGCGCCTGGCCGAAGCGAAGGCGCCGCGTGCGGTCGCGCGCGTTGCCCCTCGCCGGCCAGTGCCGCAGCGTCGGCGGCTCCGGTCGGCGGCCTGCGCGCGGACTGGGCGACTGGTGGCAGGGCCTGTGGGCGGAGACGCGCACCTGCTGCGCGTGACGCGCATCGACCAGCCGCAGGCCATGCTGCTGGCGCCCGAGCAGGGATTCTTCCTGCGCGAGAACCTCAAGCTCCGGTTGCTCAACGCGCGGCTGGCATTGATGAGTCGCCAGTTCGACACGGCGCAGTCCGATCTGCAGGCTGCGGTCGCGGCCGTCGACAACTACTTCGACCGCGGCGCGCGCAAGACGCAGTTGCTGACCGAACTGCTGCGCAGCGTGGTGCCGCAGGCGCGCCAGGCCGGCGTGCCGCGCCCGGACGACACGCTGGCGGCGCTGACGACCGCGGCGGCGGGCCGCTGAGGCGCCGGCTCCGATGCGCAACGTGATCTGGTTGCTGTTGCTGGCCATCGTGGCCGTGGTGGCGGCCAGCCTGCTCGGCAGCAACGACAACCTCGTCACGCTGTACTGGGCGCCGTGGCGCGTCGACCTGTCGTTCAACCTCTTCATGGTGATCCTGGTCGGCCTCTGCCTGGTGCTGAACGCGCTGATCCAGGCGGTCGGGCTGCTGATCGGGCTGCCGCGGCGGGCGCGCGAATGGCGCGTGTCGCGTCGCGACCGCATTGCCCAGGGCGCGCTGCGCGAGGCGCTGTCGCAGTATTTCGGCGGCCGCTACGGGCGCGCCCACAAGGCCGCGCAGCGGGCGGTGGCGATCCAGGCCGACACACCCGAACTGCGCCAGGATGCCGAATTCACGGTCCTGGGGCACTTGCTTGCTGCCGGCAGCCTGCACCGCCTTCAGGACCGTACCCGTCGCGACGAGCAACTCGCGCAGGCGCTCGACCTGGCCCGCCGCAACACCGCTGCGCGTCCGGCGGAAGAGGGGGCCCGGCTGCTGGCCGCCGAGTGGGCGCTCGACGACCGCGATGCCGCCCGCACACTGGAACTGCTGTCGCAGCTGCCGCCCGGTGTGTCGCGGCGGACTCAGGCGCTGCGCCTGAAATTGAAGGCGGCGCGCCTGGCGCAGGAGCCGCTGGAGGCCCTGAAGACGGCGCGCCTGCTCGCCAAGCATCAAGGCTTCTCGCCGGCTGCTGCGCAGGGTTGATGCGCACGCTGGCCATCGAGGCCCTGGATACCGCGCGTGACACCGAGCAGACCCAACGGGTCTGGCGCGAGTTCGACCCGGCCGACCGGCGCGATGTGGTGGTGGCCGCCCATGGAGCGCGTCAACTGGTCGCGCTGGGAGCGACCGAAGATGCACGGACCTGGCTGCGCCCCTTCTGGGACCGCGTGGCGACCTTGCCGCGCGAGGAACGCGACACGCTGGCCTTCGCGCTGGCCGACGCCGTCGACGGCATCGGTCCCGAATGGCTGCCGCGCCTGGAGGCTGCGCTCCAGTCCTGTCCGGGCGAGGGCGCGCTGGCCTACGGTGTGGGTCGCGCGATGATGGCGCGCCAGCTCTGGGGCAAGGCCCGAGCCCTGCTGGAACAGGCGGCGCGTGACGAGGCGCTGACGCCGACGGTGCGCCGCGAAGCCTGGCTGCACCTGGCGGCGATGGCCGAGCAGGATCGGGACGAAGAGCGCGCGGCGCAATGCTTCCGCGCCGCGGCAGCCCTGGGTTGAGACGCGAAAACGCTTCGTGCTAAACTGCAGGGCTTGATGCGGCTGTAGCTCAGCTGGATAGAGTACTTGGCTACGAACCAAGGGGTCGTGGGTTCGATTCCTGCCAGCCGCACCAAAATGTCGTTATGGATCAATGGGTTAGCTTCACGAGAGCTAGCCCATTTTTCTTTTCTGCGTGACTAGTTGCGTGACTTTCATCCGTTCACCACGCGCAGGATCGTCGTCCTGTCCCTCGTCTCGCTGACCTTGTTCGCCACCTCGATCAATCTCTCGACGGTCGACGTTGCGTAGTGCTGGGCCATACCCGCTACGGCATGTCCAAGCAGCAGCGCTCGGTCTTCCTCCGGCACACCCGCATCTCTCAAGCGCTGGGCGAATGTGTGCCTGAAGTCGTGCACCCGCACCTGGGGTAGCCCAGCCTCCGTGCGGGCCGTCTGGAACGCGGTGTTGTTGATCGTCCCGACCCGCCGGTACTTCATGGCTGGTTCGATGTCGAGGTTCTTCACCCGCTCCCTGCGGTACACGAAGACGAACTCCTTGTGCTTGCCTCGCTGTCCTGATCGTCTCGGCCAACGTCGGGTGCATCCTGCACCTGCAGTCCGGGACGGCCGTGCCGGTGCAGCATTGGGTGGAGGTGGTGGATCAGGCCCTCGCCTGAGTCGTCACGTTCTTCCTGCGCATGCGGTAGACCACCTGCGTCCGCGCCATGCCGATCAGCCGGGCCGCGGCGGCCATGTTGCCGTTGCAACGTTGGACCGCCTCTTCCACGAGCTGGGTCTCCAGCTCTTCGAGCCAGGTGTCGGACGCCTGAGGGCTCCGCACCGCGCTGCGCAGGCGGAGCACCCGGTCGAGCAGCGTCTCGTCGCCCGAGGGCTCCGGATGCGGCGCGGAGGGCGTCGGCCCCTCGGTGTCGGCCAGCCGGCCCTGATCACCGACGGCGAAGGTCGACTTCGCGTTGAACAGCTCGTCGCGGAACAGGTGCACGGTATCGATCTGCGGCTCGTCGCTGGCGGCGATCACGGCCCGCTCGATCATGTTCTGCAGTTCGCGCACGTTGCCGGGGAAGGTGTAGGTCAGCATCGCGCGCATCGCGCGCTGCGTGAAGCCGTGGATCTGCCGGCCGTAGCGGGCACCGTAGAGCTTGAGGAAGTGCGTCATCAGCAGCGGCACGTCCTCGCTGCGGGCCCGCAGCGGCGGCAGGTGGATCGGGTAGACGTTGAGCCGGAAGAACAGGTCTTCGCGGAAGCGCCCCTGCCGGACTTCCTCGCGCAGGTCGACGTTGCACGCTGCCACCACGCGCAGGTCGAGCCGGATCGGGCGGGTGCCACCGACCCGTTCGACCTCGCTCTCCTGCAGCGCGCGCAGCAGCTTGCTCTGCGCGACCAGGCTCAGCGACGAGATCTCGTCGAGGAACAGCGTGCCCCGGTGCGAGCGCTCGAAGCGGCCCGGCCGTGACGCGTGGGCGCCGGTGTAGGCGCCGCGCTCGACGCCGAACAGCTCGGCCTCGACCAGGTTCTCCGGGATCGCCGCGCAGTTGACCGACACGAACGGCCCGTCGCGTCGCTCGCTGATCTCGTGCAGCATCTTGGCGAACAGCTCCTTGCCGACCCCGGACTCGCCGAAGAACAGGACCGTCGCGGTGGTGGTGGCCACCTTGCGCAGCGAATGGCAGGCGGCATTGAAGCTCGACGAGACGCCCACCATGCGCGGCGCCGCATCCGCCGCGGCGTCGTGCACGCCGAGGCGCGGGCCGTCGCGCGGTGTCGGTTCCGGCCCCGGTCGCTCGCCGACGAAGCCCTCGGCCTGCATGTAGCGCAGGTCTTCCTCCACGTTGTCCCAGTCGCGGGCGGCCTTGCCGATCACGCGGCAGACCGAGGCACCGGTCGAGCGGCACTCGAGCTCGCGGAAGATGATCGACGTGCCGAGCAGCGTGGAGACGTAGCCGTTGGCGTAGCCGATCGGCAGCCAGCAGCCCGCGTCGGTGCCGACGCCGAAGGCGTTGATGTGTTCGTCGTCCTCCAGCGAGTGATGCCAGAAGAACTCGCCGCTGAAGGCGATGCGCTCGGGGTCGTAGTCGAAGTGCACCGCCTCGACACGGGCGAGGCCCTGCAGGCCGAACAGGCGCGTGCCGGCCAGCAGCTTGCCGACCGGGTCTTCCTTGGGCCAGTGCGAGGCCACGAAGCGCGCGTCGCGCATGCCGGCGATGTAGCCGCTGCGGGTGAGGATGCCGCGCGCACGCTCCACACCGACGCCCTGGATCAGTTCGCTGCGCAGCGAGCCGAGCGTCTGGTGGTTCAGCATCACCATGCGCTCGTCGTCGAGCCAGATGCGCCCGGTGTCCGGGTCGAAGGTCAGCCACTCCGCCAACTCGCGGTGCGTGGGCCGGAGCTCCGTGGCCGACGGGTCGCTGCGACTGGCCAGGTAATGCGCGTGGAGAAAGTCGGCGGCGTTCGGTGCAGGTGAAGCGTTCATCGGCGTGATCCCGTGCGCATGCGAATGGAGAGGATTGCTCATCGAGTCCTCGGTGAGTGAGGAATTTTGTTCGCTCGCGACGCGGGGCCGGGCAGCGCTTTCCACTATGGAGCAGCTGTTGCGATGCAGCAGCCATCGCCCCGACCGAGCCCTTTCGCAGCCACCTCTCTCCCATGGAGGTGGGCACCGCCGTCGGTGACGCTGCAGTGCAGCAGTCGACGCCTTGCACGACGCACGGCGTCCGATGGCCTGTGGCTTGCGGTGTGCCGCCGCGGAGGCCAGCGGGCCGCCGATCACCAGCCAACGAGGAGATGCGATGTTTGTGAAGAACGCGTGGTACTGCGCGGGGTGGGACAAGGACCTGAGCCTGGGCCGTGACGGCCTGCTGGCGCGGCGCATCGCCGGCGAGTCGCTGGTGCTCTACCGTCGACCCGATGCCGCGGTGGTGGCGATGGAGGACCGCTGCTGCCACCGGCACGCACCGCTGTCGCTGGGGCGCAAGGAGGGCGACTCGATCCGCTGCATGTACCACGGCATGAAGTTCGGGCCCGACGGCCGCTGCACCGAGATCCCGGGCATGAGCCGGATCCCCGAGAAGGCCTGCGTGCGCACCTACCCGGTCGTCGAGCGCGACAACTGGATCTGGGTCTGGATGGGCGAGCCCGCGAAGGCCGACCCGGCGTTGATCTGCGAGGCCATCGGTCCTGGCGACCCGGCCTGGAACCTGCGGCTCGGCTATGTGCGCGTCGACACCAACTACCGGCAGGAGATCGCGAACCTGGCCGACCTGAGCCACGTGGCCTGGGTGCACAGCCAGACGCTGGGCGGATCGGATGCCTGGTCGAACATCAAGCCGCGCCATGAGCTGACCGAGCGCGGCATCGACACCCGCTACTGCGTGCGCCGCACGCCGCCCCCCAGTTTCGCCAGGCACCTGTTCCCGGAGGGCGCGCTGTTCGACATCCAGGTCCATGTGCGCATGAGCGTGCCATGCAACTTCATCCTGCATTTCTCGGTGCACGAGGTGGGCAGCGCGACCGAGGGGCCGACCAACGGACGCCTCGTGCTCGACACCTTCTCCAGCCAGGCCGTGACGCCGCGCGACGCGCACTCCTGCGACTACTACTACTCCTGGGGCTGCAGCCGCGCCACCGACATGCCGGGCCTCACCGACCTGATGCACGAGGCCAACAACGACGCCTTCCTCGAGGACAAGGCGATGCTCGAAGGGCAGTACCAGCGCATGCGCGAGCGCCCGGACGCGCCGAGCGTGGACATCGTCCACGACGCCGGACCCGGCAAGTTGCTGTGGGTGCTGGACCGCCTGCTCAAGGCGGAGGCGCAGGCGATCGAGATCGTGCCGGCGTGACGGGACACGGCGATGCGCGGCTTCGGTAAATGCGGAGATCGGCCCCGCGGCGTTTCGACAAATGGCGAAGCGGGCGGGGTCCGAAGAGGGTGCGGGTTTTCACTGAAACGCGGCAGAAGTTCTTTGAAATCAAGCGCTTGCGATCGCCCTGCGGCATGGCATCGCGTTTGCAATCCCGGCCTCCACGCACCGGTCGAAGTGCGGCGGTGATGCGTCAGTCAACAACACCCATCGACAACGGAGACAAGATGAGAAAGAAATCGACATCGGCCTTTGGGCGGTCGTGTGCGGCGTCTCGTGCGCTGGGCACGCGCTGCGTGGCGGCGGCGGCGCTCGCCCTGCCGTTCGGCCTGACCGGCGGCGCGGCACACGCCTTCGAGATCCGGACCGACAACCCGGACCTCAAGCTCCGCTGGGATAACACCTTCAAGTACAGCAATGCGTTTCGCGTCAAGAGCCAGTCCGAGCGGCTGCTCCAGGACGTCAACCTCGACGACGGCGACCGCAACTTCGACAAGGGGCTGATCTCGAACCGTCTCGACCTGCTGTCGGAGGTCGATGTCGGCTGGAAGAGCCTGGGCTTCCGCGCCAGCGGGGCCGCCTGGTACGACAGCGTCTACAACCGCCGCAACGACCACGACTCGCCGGCCTCGGCCAACTCCACCAGCGTCGGCTACAACCGCTTCACCGATGCCACGCGCGAGCTGCACGGGCGCAAGGCCGAGGTGCTCGACTTCTTCGCCTTCGGCAAGACCGACCTCGGCTCGATGCCGTTGACGGTGCGCCTCGGACGCCACACGCTGATCTACGGCGAGAGTCTGTTCTTCGGTTCGAACGGCATCGCGGCTGCGCAAGGCCCGGTCGACCTGGTCAAGTTGCTGACTGTGCCGAGCTCGCAGTTCAAGGAGATCCTGCGGCCGGTGGAGCAGGTCTCGGGCGTGCTGCAGATCAATTCGCAGATGACGCTGGGCGCCTACTACCAGTTCAAGTTCCGCGAGAGCATCATCCCGGCCGCCGGCAGCTACCTCAGCGCCTTCGACTTCGTCGGCGACGGCTCCGAGCGCTTCATCGTCGGCGCGCCGATCACGCCCGGCGGTGGCGCGGCGGCGTTCTGGCGCGGCCCCGATGTCGAGGCCAGCAATTCGGGGCAGGGCGGCCTGCAGTTCCGCTGGGCCCCGGCGGGCAGCGAATGGGAGTTCGGCGTCTACGCCGCGCGCTACCACGACAAGGGGGCGGCGCTGTACCTCACGCCGTCTTCCGCGCCCGATGTGGTGAGCGGCCGGGTCGGCGCGATCCAGCAGGTCTACCACGAAGGCATCAAGACCTACGGGGCCAGCGCGACGACCTCGATCGGGCAACTCAACCTGGCCTTCGAGGGCTCGATCCGCCGCAACGCCGCGCTGGTGAGCGACCCGCAGGTGGTGCTGCCGGGGGTGCTGGCTGACAACGACGCCCATCCGCTCTATGCCGTCGGCAACACGGCGCATGCGCAGATGTCCGGCATCTACGTGCTGTCGGAGACGCGGCTGTGGGATGCCGGCGCCTTCCTCGGCGAGGTCGCGTGGAACCGCCGGCTCAGCATCGACAAGAACCCGGGGGCGCTCGACCCCAACACCACGCGCGACGCCGCGGCGCTGCGCTTCATCTTCGAGCCCTCGTACTTCCAGGTGGTCGACGGCGTCGACCTCTCGCTGCCGATCGGCGTGGGCTACAACTTCTACGGACGCTCGTCGGCGATCTTCAACTTCAACGGCGGCAGCTCCAAGGGCGGGGACTTCTCGATCGGCGTGAAGGCGACCTACCGCACCGTCTGGCAGGCCGGCCTCACCTACACCGGCTATTACGGCGGCGAGGACGGCTTCCTCACGCCGGCCAACTCGCCCACGCCGGTGCTGTCCTACAAGCAGTTCTACAAGGACCGCAACTTCATTTCCTTCTCGCTGCAGCGTGCCCTTTGATGGAGACCGGCATGAACAAGACCCCCTCGATTTCGTATGCCGTCGCGCTCGCGCTGGTGGCCTTCGCCGCACAGCCGGCCTTCGCCGCGGTGAGCGCCGAAGAAGCCGCCAAGCTCAAGACCACGCTCACGCCGCTGGGCGCCGAGAAGGCCGGCAACGCCGACGGCTCGATCCCGGCCTGGGACGGCGGCTACACCAAGGTCGCGCCGGGCTGGAAGAACGGCCAGCCCAGGCCCGACCCGTTCGCAGCGGAGAAGCCGGTGGCGTCGATCTCGGCGAAGAACGCCGCACAGTACGACGCCAGGCTGAGCGACGGTGTCAAGACGCTGATGAAGAAGTATCCCGACTTTCGCATCGACGTCTACCCGACGCACCGCACGGCGGCCGCGCCGGCCTGGGTCTACGAGAACACGTTCAAGAACGCGACCTCCGCGAAGCTGGCCGACAACGGCTATGGCGTCGTCGATGCCTACGGCGGCATTCCGTTCCCCATCCCCAAGACCGGCATCGAGGTGATGCTCAACGCGCGGCTGGCGTGGGAGGGCGTGGCGCAGAAGTACCCGCTCAACACCTGGGTGGTCACCGGCGACGGACACCGCACGCTGTCGTCCGCCGGGCAGATGTCGTGGCTGTGGCCGTACTACTACAAGGATGCGCGCGACACCTACCTCGCCAAGCCGGCCCATTACAAGATTGGGTCCTTCGTCAAGTCGGATCCGTCGGCGGTGGCCGGTGAAGTGATCCTGCTGCACGAGACCGTGAACGAAGAGAAGGTGCCGCGCGGCGTGTGGCAGTACCTGGTGGGCCAGCGCCGCGTGCGCAAGGCGCCCTCGATCGCCTACGACACGCCGGACACCGTGACCTCGGGCACCGGGCTGTTCGACGAGTCCTTCGGCACCATGGGCCCGATCGATCGCCACGAATACAAGATCGTCGGCAAGCAGGAGATGTACATCCCGTACAACTCCAACAAGACGGCACTGGCCAAGGTCGACGAGCTGGTGACGCCGAAGTTCCTGAACCCCGACCACGTGCGCTGGGAGCTGCATCGCGTGTGGGTCGTCGAGGCGACGCTGCTGCCGGGCAAGCGCCACGTGATGACCAAGCGCCGCTACTACATCGACGAGGACGGCTGGAAGCTGGTGATGGCCGACCACTGGGACGCGCAGGGCCAGCTCTACCACCTGCAGTACACGCTGCCCTACCTGGCGCCGGACATTCCCGCCGTCGTCAGCACGGTGCAGTGGGGAATCATCAACCTGCTGACCGGCCAGTACTACTACAACTGCAATTTCAACGGCCTGCCGCAGCACTTCCCCGTTCCGGACGTGCCGAAGCAGCTCAATGAAGCCATGTTGAGCCCCGAAGCCATCGCGACCGGGGCACGTTGAGGACTCCTCGCTTCGGCCCGGCAGCAACGGGAACCCACGAGGTCCGGCCGGGCCGCTTTTTCTTCTGCTTCTCTCGAGGTCCAGGAGTCTGTCGATGTCTTCATCGCGCTCGCTGATCGCGCTCGCCTGCATGCTGTGCCTGGCGGTCGCCGCCATTCCGGGCAGCGCAGCAACCGCCGGGGCGCAGCGCTTCGGTGTGCTGCAGCAAGCCGCGCTCCAGTCGCCGAAGGCGCTGTCTTCCACGATGCTGGCGGTGGCCGCCGCCGGGAAGCGGCTGGTCGCCGTCGGAGAGCGCGGCATCGTGCTGCTCTCCGACGACAGCGGCGCCAGCTGGCGCCAGGCGGCCACGCCCGTGCAGGCCAGCCTGACGGCAGTGCAGTTCGTCGATGAGCGCCAGGGCTGGGCCGTGGGGCACCTCGGTGTGGTGCTGCATTCCGGAGATGGCGGCGAAACCTGGACCAAGCAACTCGACGGGCTGCAACTGCCGGCGCTGTTCGACCAGGCAGCCCGTGCCGACGCAGCTGCCGCGCCGGCCTACCGCGACTACGTCCAGCTGCTTGCCGACGACGGCCCCGACAAGCCGCTGCTCGCGCTGCACTTCCAGGACGCGAAGCGCGGCATCGTGGTCGGCGCCTACAACCTCGCGCTCAGCACCGAGGACGGTGGCGCCACCTGGACGCCGCTCAGCGCTCGGCTCCCCAATCCGCGCTCGCTGCACCTCTACGGCGTCGCGGTCAGCGGCGCCTCGATCGTGCTGGCCGGCGAGCAGGGGCTGCTGCTGCGCTCCGACAACGGCGGCCGCGACTTCGCCGTGCTGGAGTCGCCCTACCGGGGCAGCTGGTTCGGCCTGCTGGCCACCCGCGGCGACCGCCTGCTGGTCTACGGCCTGCGCGGCGCGGCCTACGTGTCGGCCGACCGCGGCTCGACCTGGAGCCGGGCGAGCACCGAGCTGCCCGTCTCGATCAGCGGCGCGGCCGAACTGGCCGATGGCACGCTGGTGCTCGCCAGCTCGGCCGGCGACCTGCTGGTCAGCCGCGACCAGGGCCGCAGCTTCCAGCGCCGCGACGGACCGCCCCAGCCGCCGATCGCGGGCCTGGTGCCCACGCAGGACGGCGCCCTCGCACTGGCCGGGCTGCGGGGTCCGCAGCGCGTGGACCTGGCTGCCCGCCCGCCGCCCGCTGACGCCGCAGCGCCGTTCCTTCATCGACGACATCCATGCACGCAGACTCCAGCCTCGACCCGCATCCCGTGATCGCGCGCGTCGAAGACTTCGATCGCCGCTCGGGCAACTTGCTCGAACGCGCCTTCTTCAACTTCCGCCCGCTCGTCCTCATCGCCTGCCTGCTGGTCACGCTGCTGCTCGGCTGGCAGGCCGGCAAGCTGCAGCTCAATGCCAGCTTCGAGAAGATGATCCCGACCACGCACCCGTACGTGATCAACTTCCTCGAGTACCGCGGCAAGCTCAGCGGCCTGGGCAACTCGGTGCGCATCGCGGTCGAGACGACCTCGGGCGACATCTACGACAAGACCTACCTCGAGACCCTGGCGCGCATCAACGACGAGGTGTTCCTGCTGCCCGGTGTGGATCGCGCTACATGAAGTCGCTGTGGACGCCGGCGGTGCGCTGGACGGCGGTGACCGAGGAGGGCCTGGAAGGCGGCACGGTGATCTCCGAGGACTACGACGGATCGCCGCAGGCGCTGCAGAAGGTGCGCTCCAACATCGAGCGCTCGGGGCAGATCGGGCAGCTCGTCGCGAACGACTTCAAGTCCAGCATCATCTACGTGCCGCTGCTCAGCCGCATCGAGGCCACCGGCCAGGCGCTCGACTACGCCGAGTTCGCGCGCCAGGTGGAGGCGCTGCGCGCGAAGCACGAGTCGGCCACGATCCGCATCCACATCACCGGCTTCGCAAGATCATCGGCGACCTGATCGACGGGCTGGCGGAGGTGCTGAAGTACTTCGCGGTGGCGATCGTGATCGCTGCGGCCATGGTCTACGCGTACAGCCGCGACCTGCGCAGCACGCTGCTGGTGGTGTCGGTCTCGCTGGTGGCGGTGGTGTGGCAACTCGGGCTGCTGCCCACGCTGGGCTTCCGGCTCGACCCGTTCTCGATGCTGGTGCCGTTCCTGGTGTTCGCGATCGGCATGAGCCATGGCGCGCAGAAGATGAACGGCATCATGCAGGACATCGGCCGCGGCACGCACAAGCTGGTGGCGGCCCGCTACACCTTCCGCCGCCTCTTCCTCGCCGGGCTGACCGCGTTGCTGGCCGATGCGGTGGGCTTCGCGGTGCTGCTGGTGATCGACATCCCGGTGATCAAGGAGCTCGCGCTCGCGGCGAGCCTGGGCGTGGGCGTGCTGATCTTCACCAACCTGATCCTGCTGCCGGTGCTGCTGTCCTACACCGGCGTGAGCCGCCGGGCGGCCGAGCGCAGCCTGCGCACCGAGCTGGCCGACAGCGCCGGCGGCGAGCGGCACCGCGTCTGGCACACGCTGGTGCGCTTCACGGAGCGCAAGTGGGCGCTGGGCGCGATCGCGGTGTCGGCCGGTCTGGCGGCGCTCGGCTTCGCGGCCAGCCTGCACCTGCAGATCGGCGACCTGGACCCCGGCGCGCCGGAGCTGCGCCCCGAGTCGCGCTACAACCGCGACAGCGCCTTCATGGTCGCCAACTACGCCGCCAGCGCCGACATCCTGGTGGTGATGGTCAAGACCGCCGACAAGGGCTGCGTGAGCTACCCGGTGGTGTCGCGCATCGACGAGCTGGCCTGGGCCCTGGAGCAGCTGCCCGGCGTCGACTCCACCAGCTCGGCCCCCGCGCTCGCCAAGCTGTCCTCGGTGGGCTACAACGAGGGCAACCTCAAGTGGTACGAGCTGGTGCCGAACGAAGCCGCGCTCGGCACCCTGCTCACCTACGCGCCGCGCGAGCTGTTGCCGGCGAGCTGCGACCTGCTGCCGCTCTACGTCTACCTGAAGGACCACAAGGCGGCCACGCTCAGCCGCGTGGTCGAGACCGTGGAGGCCTTCAAGGCTCAGCACGACTCCGACGAGGCGCGCTTCCTGCTGGCCGCCGGCAGCGCCGGCATCGAGGCGGCGACCAACATCGTCGTGCAGCGCGCCTGGTACGAGATGCTGGCGCTGGTCTACGGTGCCGTGGTGGTGCTGTGCTTCGTGACCTTCCGATCCTGGCGGGCCGTGGTGGTGGCGGTGCTGCCGCTGATGCTGACCTCGCTGCTGGCCGAGGCGCTGATGGTCATGCTGGGCATCGGCGTCAAGGTCGCGACGCTGCCGGTCATCGCGCTCGGCGTGGGCATCGGCGTGGACTACGCGCTGTACATCCTGTCGGTGATGCTGGCCCGGCTGCGTGCGGGCCACACGCTGGCCCAGGCCTATTACGGGGCACTGCTGTTCACCGGCAAGGTGGTGATGCTGACCGGCCTGACGCTGGCCCTGGGCGTGGCGACCTGGGCGTTCTCGGACATCAAGTTCCAGGCCGACATGGGCATCCTGCTGGCCTTCATGTTCCTCTGGAACATGCTGGGCGCGCTGATCCTGCTGCCGGCGCTGGCCTGCTTCATGTTGAAGCCCACGGTGGCGCGCAGCGACCGGGCCGCCGGCCCGGCGGTGCCGGCGGAGCCGCACAAGCTGGCGGCCTGAGGCGCGGG
>NZ_AZSN01000108.1:0-13027 GCF_000576225.1 Methylibium sp. T29-B
CCTCGTGCGCGTCGATGCGGGCCAGCGTGTCGTCCGCCAGCGTGGCGGCGTCCAGCGTGCCGGCCGCGAGGCGGGCGATCGTGCCCGGGGGGCTGCGGTCGGCGGGGTGCGGGTCGGTCTCCACGGGGGTCTCCTGTGTTCCTGTGTATTGCCGCGGCCGATCGTAGGCGCATGTCGCACCCGACGGGTCGGGCATTGCGGCCGGCGTAGGCTGAAGCCTCGGACCGGCGCTTCGCCATCGGATGCAAGCGTCCGTCGCACGCTGTCGATTCCGGGGGCGCTCGATCGTCGTGCCCCTATCACCCACTCGAGCAGGAGAAGCGCGATGAACTATGTCGATGGATTCGTGTTGGCCGTGCCCACCGCCCAGCGCGAGGCCTACACCCAGATCGCCCGGAAGGCTTCGGAGGTGTTCAAGGACCACGGCGCGCTGAGCGTGGTGGAGTGCTGGGGCGACGACGTGCCGGAAGGCAAGCTCACGTCGTTTCCGATGGCGGTGAAGCGCAAGGACGACGAGACCGTGGTGTTCTCGTGGATCACCTGGCCCGACCGCCAGACGCGCGACAGCGGCATGGAGAAGTCCATGGCCGATCCGCGCTTGAAGGATGGCATGGACCAATGCCCCTTCGACGCCCAGCGCATGATCTTCGGCGGCTTCCAGGTGATCGTCGAGGCCTGAGCCGCGCCGGGGCGGCCTCGGTGTATGGTCGGCCCCCCGACATGCACCGAGGAGCCGCATCGATGAACCTTCGCGCACTGGCGATTGCCGCGGCCGTGGCCGCGCTGGGGCTGTTCGCCCTGCTCAACTGGCCCGCGATCACGGCGCCGACCGCGCTGACCCTGGGCTTCGCCGAGGTGAACGCGCCGCTCGGCCTGATCCTGCTGGCGGCCAGCGGCGTGCTGGTGGCGCTGTTCCTGGTCTACATCGTGTTCCAGCAGGCCGGCGTGATCATGGAAGCCCGCCGCACCGCGAAGGAACTCAAGTCGCACCGCGAGCTGGCCGACACCGCCGAGGCCTCGCGCTTCACCGAGCTGCGCGCCTTCCTCGACGGCGAGCTGCGCCGGATGGAGGCGCAGGGCGCCGCCACCACGCGCGAGCTGGGTGCGCGCATCGAACAGCTGGAGCGCCAGCTGCAGGAGCAGCTCGCCGAGTCCACCCGCACGCTGTCGGCCTACGTAGGCGAGGTGGACGACAAGCTCGACCGCCTGTTGCCGCCGCCGCAGCTGCCGCGCTAGCCGCGGCGCCGCCTCAGCCGTTGCGGAACAGAAAGCTGTAGGCGTTGAGCGCCGGCACGCCGCCGAGGTGGGCGTACAGCACCCTGGAGCCGGCGGGGAACTCGCCGCGCCTCACCTTGTCGATCATGCCCTGCATCGACTTGCCCTCGTACACCGGGTCGGTGAGCATGCCTTCCTGGCGTGCGCACAGGCGGATGGCGTCGAGCGTGCCCTCGCTCGGCAGGCCGTACTCGGGGCCGCCGTAGCGGGTGTCGAGCACCACGTCCTGCGCGGTGATCTCGCGGCCCAGGCCCACCAGCTCGGCCGTGTTCTGCGCGATGCGCAGGATCTGCGCGTGGGTCTGCTCGGGCTTGGCCGAGGCGTCGATGCCGATCACGCGCTCGGCCCGGCCGTCGGCCGCGAAGCCCACCACCATGCCGGCCTGCGTGCTGCCGGTCACCGAGCAGACCACGATGTAGTCGAACTTGAAGCCGAGCTCGGCCTCCTGCGCCCGCACCTCCTCGGCGAAGCCGACGAAGCCCAGGCCGCCGAGCCGGTGCTCGGAGCAGCCGGCGGGAATGGGGAAGGGCTTGCCGCCAGCGGCCCGCACGTCGGCCATCGCCTGCTCCCAGCTCGGGCGGATGCCGATGTCGAAGCCAGCGGCGTCGAGCCGCACGTCGGCGCCGAGGATGCGTGACATCTCGATGTTGCCGACGCGGTCGTACACCGCGTCGGCGTAGTTGACCCAGTTCTCCTGCACCAGCACGCACTTCATGCCGAGGTGGGCCGCCACCGCGGCGACCTGGCGCGTCTGGTTGGACTGGATGCCGCCGATCGACACCAGCGTGTCGCAGCCCTGCGCCAGCGCCTCGGGGATCAGGTACTCGAGCTTGCGGGTCTTGTTGCCGCCGAAGGCGAGGCCGCTGTTGCAGTCCTCGCGCTTGGCGTAGAGCTCGACCTGGCCGCCGAGGTGCGCACTCAGGCGCTTGAGCGGCTGGATGGGCGTGGGCCCGAAGGTGAGCGGATGGCGAGGGAAGCGCTGGAGGTTCATGGCGGGGTTCCTGCGAGGGCGAAGACGATGGTCGTCATCTTAGGAAAATTGCCTGAAACCAGGGTTGCAAAGAAGTCCGTTATTGCGCAGCATAGAAAGGCCGACCGGCCTGAATTAAGCTTTGAATTGCTCGAAATAAAAAATGTGCGCAACAAAAGTTCGTCAACGTGTCGCGCCCTCTCGTGCGACGACACCACCGCCCCCGGCGAGCCTGGACCGCACCGACAAGGCCATCCTGCGCGCGCTGCAGCGCGACGCTTCGGTGTCGAACGTGGCGCTGGCCGCGAAGGTGAACCTCAGCGCGCCGGCCTGCCTGCGCCGCGTCGAGCGGCTCAAGCAGGCGGGGCTGATCAAGGGCATCGTCGCGCTGCTGAACCCGGCCGCGCTGGATGCCGGCATGCTGGTGATGATCGGCGTGGTGCTGGACCGCTCCACACCCGATTCCTTCGCCGACTTCGAGAAGGCCGCCGCCCGGGTGTCGGGCTGCATGGAGTGCCACGTGGTGACCGGCGAGTTCGACTACTTCATGCTGGTGCGCACGCGCGACAACGACAGCTTCAATCGCCTGCATGCCGAGCAGCTGCTGCACCTGCCGGGCGTGCGGCAGATCCGCTCGTTCATGGTGCTCAAGCAGGTGCTGTCGACGACGCAGTTTCCGGTTTGATAGGCGGTTGCGTTCGAACAGACGAGATGGGTGCGCGTCTGGCGCGAGATCAGGCCGGCGGGGCGCTCTGGTGCGCTCATGTCCCCCGCCGCCCGCCCCTGCAGGCCGGGCGGCTCCTCCTCTACTTCGCTTCGCAGAGCGCCCCACCGGCCTGATCCACCACCGTCATGGGTGTTCGCCGTCGCAGCTCACATTTGTGTCGGCCACTCGATGGCCTCTGCCACCCCACACATCGACGACGCGCAACGCAAACGCTTCACCCCGCAGCCAACGGCGTGCTGGTCCGGCGACCCGAAAAGTCGGTCCAGCAACCCGCCTCGAAGTCGTAGAGCTTGCAGCGCCGCGCGGTGTCGGCGTACCAGCGCCACGAGAACGGCTGCACGACGATGTGCCCCGCGAGTCGCTCCTCCAACAGCTTCTGTGCCCGCTTCAGCCGGTACAGCGGCACGCTCATGTCCACGTGGTGCGCGGTGTGCTCCATGATGTGGTGCAGCGCGCTGCCCATGAAGGAGCGGAAGGTCAGGTGCACCGTGGTGGACACGAAGGGCTGGGCGTCCGCCCAGCGCCGCTTGTCCTCGTACCACGCCACGCCGGTGTGCGTGTGGTGCACGTAGACCACGAAGCCGATCATGCCGTTCCAGAACACGAAGGGCAGCACGAAGCCCGTCAGCACCAGCAACGTGGCCGACTGGCCGGTGGCCGCCGCGGCCGCCACCAGGCCGGCGATCCATGCCGCCGCGCCCGCGACCACCAGCACGCCGTCCCAGAAGAATGCCGCGCGCCGCGTCGGCATGGTGCGCCGGTTCGGGAACAGCAGCCGGTTCCACCAGATCTCCACCAGGTAGTAGAGCCAGGGTGCCCAGCCGCTGCGGTACACGCGCTCGAGCCTGCGCCGCCAGCGCGGCAGCGCGCGGTAGGCCTCGAGCGTGCGCGGCTCCCAGACGAAGTCGAAGCCCTTCAGGTTGGTGTAGCGTGGTGCACCACGTTGTGCCCCACCTCCCACAGGCTGTAGGGCGTGAGCGAGGGCAGGAACACCAGGCGGCCGAGCCAGCGGTTCAGCCGACGGTGCGGCGTGAGGCTCTGGTGGCAGGCGTCGTGGCCGAGGATGAACAGGCGGCCGATCACGAAGCCGGCCGCCATGCCGGCCAGCAGCTTCATCGGCAGCGTCTCGAACGCCACGGTGGCGGTCAGTGCGGCGCCCAGCAGCAGCAGGTCGACGAGCGTCAGCGCGAGCGCGTAGGCCGTGCTGCGCGAGGCCAGCGGCGCCAGCCAGGCGCGGATCAGCTTGCGGTGGGGGATGGCGCTCGGGGCGGCGGACGGGGGCGCGAGGTCGGGACAGGCAGCAGGCATCGGAGGCGGGTGGCGCGAACGCAGGCGGATCGGAACGCCGAAGGCTAGGGCCGCGGGCGGGGGCTGTCCTTGACGGCGGTCAAGCGGGCGCGCCGGACGTGTGCGCTCGTTGCCCGTGCGCGCACGCCGCGCACGCGATTCGGGGATGATCGGCGGCTTCGGCGCTGGCGGCTGCCCGCGTCCCCTCTTCCTTCCCCGATGAATTCGACTTTCCTGCGCAGGGCCCTGGTGCTGGGCCTGCTGTCCTCGATCGGTCCGTTCGCGATCGACATGTACCTGCCCGCGCTGCCGGCTATCGGCAGCGCGCTGCAGGCCGACGTGCACGCGGTGCAGATGAGCCTGATGGCATTCTTCGTGTCGTTCGCGATCAGCCAGCTGGTCTACGGCCCGGCCTCCGACATGTTCGGCCGCAAGCCGCCGCTGTACGTCGGCATCGGGCTGTTCATCGTCGGCAGCGTGGGCTGCGCGCTCGCGCCCGACATCGGTTGGCTGATCGCCTTCCGTTTCCTGCAGGGCCTGGGCGGCGGCGCGCCGATCGTGGTGCCGCGCGCCATCGTGCGCGACCTGCACACCGGCGTGGAGGCCACGCGGCTGATGTCGCTGCTGCTGCTGGTGTTCAGCGTGTCGCCCATCCTCGCGCCACTGATCGGCAGCTTCGTGATCGACGCCGCCGGCTGGCGCGCGATCTTCTGGGCCGTCACCGGCATCGGCGTGGTGGGCCTGCTGCTGGTGGCGCTGACGCTGGAGGAGACGCGGCCTGCCTCGCAGCGCACACAGAGCGATGTGGCGAGCACGCTGCGCGCCTTCGCGCTGCTGCTGCGCGACCGGCATTTCCTGGGGCTCACCGCGATCGGGGCCTTCGGCATGGCCAGCTTCTTCATCTTCCTGGCCAACTCGTCGTTCGTCTTCATCGGCCACTACGGGCTGACGCCGCGCGAGTACAGCCTGGCGTTCAGCGTGAACGCGGCCTCGTTCATCGGCGTGTCGCAGTTCGCCGGCCGGCTGACGGCACGCTTCGGCCTCGCGAGCATCGTGCGGGTGGCGGTGCTGGGCTTCGCGCTGTCGCTGGGTGCGCTGCTGGCGTTCAACCTGGCCGGCATCGACCGGCTCGACGTGATGATCGTCGTCATGCTCGTCGGCTACGGCTTCCTCGGCTTGGTGGTGCCCACCACCTCGGTGATGGCGCTCGACGACCACGGCGAGATCGCCGGTGCCGCGTCGGCGCTGATGGGCACGCTGCAGCTGGTGCTCGGTGCCGTGGTGATCGCGCTGATGAGCGGCTTCGCCGACGGCAGCGCGCGGCCGATGGTGGCCGGCATGGCGGCCGCGGCGCTGTGCGCGCTGCTGCTGACCTGGCTGACGCTGGGCGGGCGTCGGTCGGCTGCGTCCGCGGCGACGCGGCCTGCAGCTGAGCCGTCGCGACGCTCAGTCGGACGGCGAGGACGAGGACGCGCCCGAGCCGCCGACCGACTTGAGCTTCTGCCCGCCGCTCTCGATCACCTCGCCGGTCTTGCGCACGCCCTTGCGGACCGCGCGGCCGGTGGCCTCGGCGCCGGTCTCGATGGCTTCGCCGGCCTTGTGCGCGCCGCGCTCGATCGCGGCGCCGGTCTTCTTCGCGCCACGCTCGATGGCTTCGCCGGTCTTGACCGCGGCGTTCGACACGGCTTCGCCGGTCGCGCTCGCGGCCTGTTTCACCTTGGATGGTTCCTCTGCGGTCACGGCGGCCGCGCAGGCGATCAGGCAACGGCGATGACGGGGGTCTTGCGCATTGGCTCGCTCCTCGCGGACGGTGCGCCGGCGTCCCGCGGGGCGCCGGCCAGTCGCGATTCTGCGCGAACCGGTCGCGCTGCCTGTCGCAGGGTGTGTCCGTCAGTGGCTGATCATCCACGGCCGCTTGCTCGGGAAGGCCTTGGCGCCGTTGGCCGCGGTCACCGTGGCGCCGCGCCGCGTGGACGCGCCGGAGGAGCAGCAGCCGCAGCCCGACGGGTGCCGCAGGCGCTGGTAGTCGCGCGAGCTCTTCGGCTCATGTCGCGCGCGCTCGTTGACCTCGATCGCGCTGCGGGTGCTGCCGGCCATCAGCGCCAGCCGTGGCGCGCTGACGAAGACGCGCGGCGACTCGCGCTGGCAGTCGGGGCAGGTGGCCGGCTCGTTGCGGGCGGACAGCGTGCGGAAGGCGTCGAAGCCGCCGCACGCGGGGCAGGCGTAGTCGTAGGTGGGCATGGCGGCGGCCTCGGGGGACTCAGAGGTCGGGCGACAGCGGCATGTCGATCGAGCCGTCGAGGTACTTCACCGGCCCGGCGGCGCTGGGGTTGATGTCGAAGTCGAAGATCTGCGTCGGCAGCCACAGCGTCGCGCAGGCGTTCGGGATGTCGACCACGCCGCTGATGTGCCCCTGCACCGGCGCCGTGCCGAGGATGGAGTGCGCCTGCGCGCCGGAGTAGCCGAACTTCTTCAGGTACTCGATGGCGTTCAGGCAAGCCTGGCGGTAGGCCACGTGGACGTCGAGGTAGTGCTGCTGGCCGTGCTCGTCGACGGAGATGCCCTCGAAGATGATGTAGTCGTTGTAGTGCGGCGTGATCGGGCTGGGCTTGAAGATCGGGTTCTTGATGCCGTACTTGGCCATGCCGCCCTTGATCAGGCTCACCTTCATGTGCACCCAGCCGGCCATCTCGATCGCGCCGCAGAAGGTGATCTCGCCGTCGCCCTGGCTGAAGTGCAGGTCGCCCACGCTGAGGCCGGCGCCGTCCACGTACACCGGGAAGTAGATCTTGGAGCCGCGTGACAGGTCCTTGATGTCGCAGTTGCCGCCGTGCTCGCGCGGCGGCACGGTGCGCGCACCTGATGGGGCTGATCGACGGCCTGCTCGACCTGGCCCGCATCGAGGCTGGCCGGTTGCGGCTGGAGCCGGCGGCGCTGCCGCTGCCGGCCTTCCTGGACGAGCTGGTGCGCATGGTGCAGCCGCAGGCGCAGGCCAAGCGCCTGGCCTTCGTCTACACGCACAGCGGCCGCATGCCCGCGTGGGTGCACGCCGACGCCAAGCGGCTGCGGCAGATCCTGATCAACCTGCTGAGCAACGCGGTGCGCTTCACCGACGAGGGCACGGTGACGCTGCACGTCGACTGCCGGCGCGAGGTGGTGCGCTTCGACGTGGTGGACACCGGCATCGGCATCGCGCCGCAGGACCAGCAGCGCATCTTCATGCCCTTCGAGCGCGGCGCGGCGGGGCGCCGGCGTGGCGAGCCCGGCACCGGCCTGGGCCTCACCATCACGGCGCTGCTCACCTCGCTGATGGGCGGCGAGCTCGGACTCGTCAGCGCACCCGGGCGCGGCAGCACCTTCAGCGTGCGGCTCTACCTCCGCGAGGTGAGCGACCCCGGCCCGCAGGCCGAAGCGCCGCGCCAGGTGGGCGGCTACGTGGGTCCGAGGCGCACGCTGCTGGTGGTGGACGACCAGCCGGTGCAGCGCCAGATGCTGGCCGGCATGCTGGCGCCGCTGGGCTTCGTGCTGCGCGAGGCGGCCAGCGGCAGCGAGTGCCTCGACAGCCTGCGCGAGGCGGTGCCCGACGCAATCCTGCTCGACATCACGATGGACTACCTCGACGGCTGGCAGACCGCGCGGCTGGTGCGCGACGCCGGCTACACGCTGCCGATCCTGATCGTCTCGGCCAACATGTTCGAGAACCAGCCGAGCGCCTGCTGGCCGCGCAATGCCAGGCCTTCATCGGCAAGCCGGTGATCGAGTCGGAACTGATCGCGACGCTGCAGCGCCACCTCGGCATCGAGTGGATCGCCGCGCACGCGTCGACCCTGCCGCCACTGCCGCCGGAGGCCCCGGCCGACCTGCGCCGCCTGCCGGCCGAGGCGCGCACCGAGCTCTTGCGGCTGGCGCAGATCGGCCACGTGCACGGCCTGCGGCGTCAGCTCGACGCGATCGAGGCCAGCGATGCGCGGCATGCCGCGGCCTGTGCGCGGCTGCGCGCCTGCCTCGCGGCCTTCGATCTCGAGGGTCTGCAGGCCTGTCTGACGGAGGCCGCCGATGGACAGCCGGCCTGAACCGCCGCAGCCCGAGACCGCGCGCCCGGTGGTGCTGGTGGTCGACGACGCGCCCAGCAGCCTGGGCATGCTGTGCGACACGCTGGAGGACGCCGGCTACACGGTGCTGATCGCGCGCGACGGCGAGGCGGCGCTGCAGCGGCTGCGCCTGGTGGTGCCCGACGTGATCCTGCTCGACGCGATGATGCCGGGGATGTCGGGCTTCGAGACCTGCCGCGTCCTCAAGGCCGACCCGGCGCTGACGCACATCCCGGTGATCTTCATGACCGGGCTGTCGGAGACCGCGCACGTGGTCGAGGGCTTCGCGTGCGGCGGGGTCGACTACGTGGTCAAGCCGATCCGTGCGCCCGAGGTGCTGGCGCGGCTGCACACGCACGCCCGCAATGCGCGCATCACGCGGCTCGCGCGCGAGGCGGTCGACGTGGCCGGGCTGGGCGTGCTGCTGGTCGACGCGCACGGCCGCATCGCCTGGCGCTCGCCGCAGGCCGAACGCTGGCTCGCGGCCTGCGGCCCGGACGGTCCGGGCGACGTGATCGCGCCGGCCGAGGCCGGCACCGAGCGCGTGTTCCAGATGCCCGGCCCGCTCGCGCCGCAGCGCCTGACGCTGCGCAGCCTGGGGCCGGCCGGCATGGGCGAGACGATGTGGCTGCTGGAGGCGCAGCGCGGCGACGGCAGCGACGGCGCCGCCTCGCCGTCCCGGCTCAGCGCAGCGGCGCTGACGCCGCGCGAGACCGAAGTGCTGTCGTGGCTGGCCAAGGGCAAGACCAACCGCGACATCGGCGACATCCTCGGCGTGAGCCCCCGCACCGTGAACAAGCACCTCGAGCACATCTTCGAGAAGCTCGGCGTGGAGACGCGCGCGGCGGCGGCGGCACTGGCGAGCACGCAGTGGGGTGGCGATTAGGGCTGTTCGACGCGACCGGAGGGCTCGCTATACTTCCGCTCACAGCGCCGATTTGATCCGGATTGCGGGCGCTCAACAAATGCAGCTAAAGAGGGGCCCTCGACCGTTCACCACCGTCACCCGGCCTCGCTAGCGCAGCGACGCCGGGTTGTCTTTTTCTTGGGTTGAATATCGGGATGGCTTCGGTCGGCATCGTCACTCCACAGTCCCTGCGCCTGAACGCGCCGCTGCCGCTGCGCAGCGGTGCCGTGCTCGACGACTGCACGCTGGTCTACGAGACCTACGGCACGCTGAATGCGGAGCGCAGCAATGCCGTGCTGGTGTGCCATGCGCTCAACGCCTCGCACCACGTGGCCGGTCGCTACGAGGGCCAGGACAAGAGCGAAGGCTGGTGGGACAACCTGATCGGGCCTGGCAAGCCGCTGGACACCGACCGGTTCTTCGTCATCGGCGTCAACAACCCGGGCTCCTGCTTCGGCTCCACCGGGCCTGCCTCCACTGACCCGAAGACCGGCCGGCCCTACGGCGCGGACTTCCCCGTCGTCACCGTCGAGGACTGGGTCGACGCCCAGGCCCGGCTGCTCGACGCGCTGGGCATCGAGCAACTGGCCGCGGTGATCGGCGGCAGCCTGGGCGGCATGCAGGCGATGAGCTGGACCGTGCGCTACCCGCAGCGTGTGCGGCACGCCATCGTGGTGGCCTCGGCGCCGAACCTGTCGGCCCAGAACATCGCGTTCAACGAGGTGGCCCGGCGCGCCATCGTCACCGACCCCGACTTCCACGGCGGGCACTTCTACGCCCACGGCGTGGTGCCCAAGCGCGGCCTGCGCGTGGCGCGCATGGTCGGCCACATCACCTACCTCAGCGACGACGTGATGGCGAGCAAGTTCGGCCGCCAGACACTGAACCCCGAGCTCGCCTACAGCACCCAGGACATCGAGTTCCAGATCGAGAGCTACCTGCGCTACCAGGGCGACAAGTTCAGCGACTACTTCGACGCCAACACCTACCTGCTGATCACGCGCGCGCTCGACTACTTCGATCCGGCGCGCGAGTTCGACGGCGACCTGAGCCGTGCGCTCGCCGGCGCCACGGCGAAGTTCCTGGTGGTCAGCTTCACCACCGACTGGCGCTTCTCGCCCGAGCGCTCGCGCGAGATCGTCAAGGCCCTGGTCGACAACCGGCGCGACGTGAGCTACGCCGAGATCGACGCACCGCATGGCCACGACGCCTTCCTGATGACCGACGCGCGCTATCACAACGTGCTGCGCGCCTACTTCGCCCGCATCGCCGACGAAGCCGTGGCACCGGCAGGTGGGATCAAGGGGTTCGCGGTATGAACGAGACGATGCAGAGTCCCCCGCGGGCCGAGCGCCGGGCCGCTCCCGAGCCGGCCCGCATCCCCTCGGGGGATCGGTTGGCGTGTGCGCCAGACGAGGGGAGGCCATGAGCGAGCGGAAGGACCTGGAGCTGATCGCGCAGCTCGTGCCGCAGGGCTCGCGCGTGCTCGACCTCGGCTGCGGCAACGGCGCGCTGCTGGCGCTGCTGCGCGACACCCGCGGCTGCACCGGCTACGGCGTCGAGCTCGACGACGCCAAGGTGCACGACTGCGTGCAGCGCGGCGTCAACGTGATCCAGCGCAACCTCGACGAGGGGCTGGCCATCTTCGCCGACCAGGCCTTCGACGTGGTGCTGCAGCTCGACACGCTGCAGAACCTTCGCAACACCGAGGCGATGCTGATCGAGACGGTGCGCGTGGGCCGGCTCGGCATCGTCAGCTTCCCGAACTTCGCGCACTGGCCCAATCGCGTGTCGGTGCTGCGGGGCCGGATGCCGGTGACCAAGGTGCTGCCCTACCAGTGGTACGACACGCCCAACATCCGCGTCGGCACCTTCGCCGACTTCGAGGTGCTGGCTCGCAAGAACGGCCTGCGCGTGCTCGACAGCTTCGGCCTGCAGAACGGCCACGCGGTGCGGCGCTGGCCCAACCTGATGGCCGGCACGGCGCTGTTCAAGTTCGAGCGGGCCTGATCTGGCGCAAGGCGCATCCCCCGGGAATACGAAGACCTTACAGGGGTCGCGAGTGTGGCGCGGATGTTGCATCCGTGTGTGACGCAATGCGCGCGGCGTCACAGTTTTCGCTTATTGTCGCGACTGTCGGCACGCGTCGACCGAGATGCCCGTGCCGTTCAATGTAACCAGAGACGAGGAGCGTATTCGTGAGCGATGACTTCATTCGGGAAGGGGAGCTGACCGACATCCGCAGCTATCCGGCGTGGGCGCAAGACCTGGTCGAGAGCTGCGCCGAGACGCGCGAACGCGTGGCCTCGCACGAGCTCTTCCATCGCATGCGCGACAACGAGCTCGACGCCAACCAGATCAGCACCTTCCTGGTCGGCGTGTGGCCGGTGATCGAGCAGTTCCCGCAGTACATGGCGCAGAACCTGCTGAAGCTGCAGTACGGCCGGGCCCGCGGTCACGACCTGGCGCGCCGCTACCTGATCCGCAACATCCGCGTCGAGCAGAACCATGCCGACCACTGGGTCGAATGGGCCGTCGCCAGCGGCGTGAGCCGCGACGAGCTGCTGTACGGCGAGGTGCCGACCGAGACGCACGCGCTGTCGCACTGGTGCTGGCACACCTGTGAACGCGACACCCTGGCCGCCGCGATGGCCGCCACCAACTACTCGATCGAGGGCGTGACCGGCGACTGGTCGGCGCTGGTCTGCTCGTCCGACGTGTACGAGCAGAGCTTCCCGCTCGAGGTGCGCGCCAAGGCCATGAAGTGGCTCAAGCTGCATGCCAAGTACGACGACACCCATCCCTGGGAAGCGCTCGAGATCATCTGCTCGATCATGGGCACCGACCCGACGCAGCGCGGCGTGTCGCTGATCCGCTCGCGCGTGCTCAAGAGCTACGAGTACATGCGGCTCACGCTCGACTACTCGCTCAACGCCGAGCAGGTGGCCACCATCCCGGGTCAGCTGCTCTCGCTGGTCTACCCGGAGGAGCGCAAGCGCGCGGCCTGAAGCGTCGGATGACCGGCCTGCGCCCGCCCATGGGCGGGGCTCACGGCCTCGCCAGGGTGCGAACCCGGCGAGGCCGTGTTGTTTTCAGCGGGGGTTGTTGCTGCTGACGGCCACCGGCGCGGCGGCGGCATCGGTCGGGGCGGTCCAGCCGCCGCCCAGCGCGCGGTAGACGCTGACCAGCGCGGTGGCCGTGGCCACCTGGGCCTGCACCAGCTGGTCGCGGCTGGCGAGCACCTCGCGCTCGGCGTCCAGCACCACCAGGAAGTCGGTCACGCCGGCGTCGTAGCGGAGCCGGGCCAGCCCGGCGGCCTCCTCGGCGCTGCGCGCGGCGCGGTCCAGGCGTTCGGCACGCTGCGCGTTGCGGGTGAACTGCGTCAGCGCGCCTTCGGTTTCCTCCAGCGCGGTCGCCACCGTCTGCTCGTAGCTCGCGAGGCTGGCCTGGGCTCGCGCCTCGCTGGCGGCGATGCGCGAGCGCACCCGGCCGAAGTCCAGCACGCTCCAGCTCAGGCCCGCGCCCAGCGAGTAGATCGCCGATTCGCTGCGGCCCAGGTCACCGAGCGTGGCCGCATTCAGGCCCAGCAGGCCCGACAGCGAGATGCGCGGATAGAGATCGGCCTTGGCGACGCCGATGTTGGCGGTGGCGGCGGCAAGCTGGCGTTCGGCGGCGATCAGGTCCGGACGGCGCGCCAGCCAGGCCTCCGTGGTGCCCAGCGGCAGCGCCGAGAGGTCGGTCACCGGCAACCCGGGCAGCGCGGCCGGCGG
>NZ_AZSN01000109.1:0-12715 GCF_000576225.1 Methylibium sp. T29-B
CCGGCGGCGTGCTCGGCGCGCTGGGGGCCGCCGGCTGGCGCGCGGCTACAACCTGGTGCGCGGCGTGGAAGCGCCGTCGCTGGCCTGGACCGACGAGGTGCTGACCGGCCTCGCGCATTCGGCGCTGCTGGGCTACCTGGCGGTGGCCCATTACGGCCGCGGTCGCGGCGACTGGGCCGAGGCCGAGCAGCCCGACTTCTGGCACGACGCGGTGAGCCAGGTGCTGCAGCCGCGCGCCGAACTGCTGGCCGCGCTCTGGTCGGCCCGCGAGGGCGGCGACGACCCGGAGGACGTGCAGCACCTGCGGGCACAGTTGCAGGCGCTGCTGAGCGACGGCAGCCGCGAGCTGTTGCTGCGGCTCTACCCCGCCGCCGGCGACGCGATCGGGGCCGCGGGCAGCGACGGGATCGCACGCCGCGGCGGCTCGCCAGCGCGACCTGTGGCCTAATCCTGGGTTTCGCCAATTCCTACCGGAGCCGACATGGGCAACCAGATCAAGACCGAAGCCGACCGCCGTGCCCACCCCCCGCCCCACCCCGCCGACCGGCGTGGTGTTCACGCCAGGCCGCGGCCAGAAGGTCAGCCTGGAGCGCGGTTCGCACACCCGCAGCAAGAAGAATCCGGGCAAGCGCTCCAAGAAGGGCGGCTGATCCCGGAGCACCGCGCGGCCGCGCCGGCACCGGCCGGGGCCTCGCACCGATGCTGCGAATCACCGAACTGCGCCTGCCGCTGAACCACGCCGAGGACGCGCTGCGTCCCGCGGTGGTAGCGCGCCTGGGCATCGCCGACGCGCAGCTGCAGTCCTTCACCGTCTTCAAGCGCAGCTACGACGCGCGCCGCAAGACGGCGGTGGTGCTGATCTACACCGTCGATTGCGAAGTGGCCGACGAGGCCGCCGTGCGAGCCCGGCTCGGCAGCGACCCGCACGTGCGGCCGGCGCCGGACACCCGGTACCGCTTCGTCGGACAGGCGCCGGACGGCTACTACGCCGCAGCCGCGGGCACGGCGCCGCCGCTGCGTCCGCTGGTCATCGGCTTCGGCCCCTGCGGCATCTTCGCGGCCTTGATCCTGGCGCAGATGGGCCTGCGCCCGATCGTGCTGGAACGCGGCAAGGCGGTGCGCGAGCGCACCCAGGACACCTGGGGTCTGTGGCGGCGCCGCGTGCTCGACCCCGAATCGAACGTGCAGTTCGGCGAGGGGGTGCCGGCACCTTCTCCGACGGCAAGCTGTGGAGCCAGATCAGCGACCCGCGCCACCTGACGCGCAAGGTGCTGACCGAGTTCGTGAAGGCCGGCGCGCCGGAGGAGATCCTCTACGTCGCCAAGCCGCACATCGGCACCTTCCGGCTGGTGAGCATGGTCGAGAAGATGCGCGCCGACATCGAGGCGCTGGGCGGCGAGATCCGCTTCCAGCAGCGTGTGACCGACGTGCTGATCGAGGACGGCCATCTCCGCGGCGTCACACTGGCTTCGGGTGAGCAACTGCGCGCCGACCACGTGGTGCTCGCCCTCGGCCACAGCGCACGCGACACCTTCGAGATGCTGCAGCGGCGCGGCGTCTACCTGGAGGCCAAGCCGTTCTCGATCGGCTACCGCATCGAGCATCCGCAGGGCCTGATCGACAAGGCGCGCTTCGGCCCGAATGCCGGCCACCCGCTCCTCGGCGCGGCCGACTACAAGCTGGTCCACCACGCGCGCAACGGCCGCTCGGTCTACAGCTTCTGCATGTGTCCGGGCGGCACGGTGGTCGCCGCCACGTCCGAGCCGGGGCGCGTGGTCACCAATGGCATGAGCCAGTATTCGCGCAACGAACGCAACGCCAATGCCGGCATCGTGGTCGGCATCACACCGCAGGACTACCGGCAGGACGGCCTGACCGAAGGTCCGGTGAACCCGCTCGACGGCATCGCCTTCCAGCGCTACTGGGAGTCGCGTGCCTACGAGTTGGGCGGGCGCAGCTACGAGGCGCCGGGCCAGCGGCTCGGCGATTTCCTGGTCGGCCGGCCCAGCACCGCCTGGGGCAGCGTGTTGCCCTCCTACAAGCCGGGCGTGCACCTGACCGACCTGGCCCAGTCCGGCAACGCCAGCCTGCCCGACTACGCGATCGACGCGATCCGCGAGGCCCTCCCGGCGTTCGACAAGCAGATCGCCGGGTTCTCGCTGCCCGACGCCGTGCTCACCGGCGTGGAAACGCGCACCTCGTCACCGCTGCGCATCACGCGGGGCAAGGACTACCAGAGCCTCAACGTCGTGGGGCTCTACCCGGCCGGCGAAGGCGCCGGCTATGCGGGCGGCATCATGTCGGCCGGCGTGGATGGGATCGAGGTGGCCGAGGCGCTGGGCGCACGCATGCTGGGGCTCGCCGGCTGACGAGCCGGGGCAACGTCGCTAGCGGCCCGGCTCGGCGTCCGCCCAGGTCGGGCTGCGTTTGTCGATGAAGGCCTGCACGCCCTCCAGCGCTGCCTCGTCCATCATGTTGCAGGCCATCGCCTGCCCGGCGATCTCGTAGGCCGACGCGATGCCGGCCTCGACCTGGCGGTAGAACTGGGCCTTGCCGACCGCGATCGCGACGCGCGGCTTGGCGACGATGCGCTGCACCAGTTGCTCCACCTCGGCGTCGAGCCGATCGGCCTCGGCCACGCGGTTGACGAGACCGCGCTCGCGCGCCTCCTCGGCACTGATGAAATCTCCGGTGAGCAGCATCTCCATCGCCTGTTTGCGCGGCAGGTTGCGCGCCAGCGCCACGCTGGGCGTCGAGCAGAACAGTCCGAGGTTGACGCCGCTCACGGCGAAGCGCGCTTCGCGCGCCGCGACCGCCAGGTCGCACATCGCGACGAGCTGGCAACCGGCCGCAGTGGCGAGGCCCTGCACACGGGCGATCACCGGCACCGGCAGGTTCTGGAGGCTCAGCATGACGCGCGTGCACTGCGCGAACAGCGTCTCGTAGTAGCCGAGCGAGGGCGCGGCGCGCATCTGCTTGAGATCGTGGCCTGCACAGAAGGCCTTGCCGCTGGCGGCGAGCACGACCACGCGCGACGAGGCATCCGCCGCCACCGCATCCAGCTCGGCTTGCAGCGCGGCCAGCATGCCTTCGGACAGCGCATTGAAGGCGTGCGGGCGGTTCAGTGTCAGCGTGACGACGCCGCGGGCATCCTGCGTCTTCAGCACGAACGGGTCGTCTCTTTCGGTGACGGACATCTCGGCTCCTGCGCGTTGCTATTCGATCGCCTGCGTCGAGCGGGCCCGCTCACGCAGCTGGAATTTCTGGATCTTCCCGGTCGAGGTCTTGGGGATGGCTTCGAAGCGCACCTCCTTCGGCGCCTTGTAGCCGGCCAGCAGCGACTTGCAGTGGGTGACCAGTTCCGCCGCGCTCACCTCGGCGCCGGGCTTGAGCTCCACGTAGGCGACCGGCGTCTCGCCCCACTTCGGGTCGGGTCTCGCGACCACCGCGCAGGCCATCACCGCCGGGTGCCGGTAGAGCGCGTCCTCGACCTCGATGGAGCTGATGTTCTCGCCGCCGGAGATGATGATGTCCTTGCTGCGGTCCTTGATCTTGACGTAGCGGTCCGGTTCCATCACCGCCAGGTCGCCGGTGTGGAACCAGCCACCCGCGAAAGCCGCAGCGCTCGCCTGGGGGTTCTTCAGGTAGCCTTTCATCACGATGTTGCCGCGGAACATGATCTCGCCCATCGTCTGGCCGTCGGCCGGCGTCTCGACCATCGTCTCGGGGTCCAGCACCGTCATGCCCTCCTGCAGCGCGTAGCGCACGCCCTGGCGGCCGTTGAGCCGCGTCTGCTCGGACAGGCTCTCGCCGGCCCAGCTGGCGCGCTTCACCGCCACGGCGGCCGGACCGTAGACCTCGGTGAGGCCGTAGACATGGGTGATGTCGAAGCCCAGTTTCGCCATGCCCTCGATCATCGCGGCCGGCGGCGCGGCACCCGCCACCATGCCGCGCACCTTCTGCGTGATGCCGGCGCGCAGCTCGTCGGGCGCGGCGATCAGCAAGTTGTGCACGATCGGGGCAGCGCAGTAGTGATCGACGCGGTGCTCGCGCATCGCTCCGAGGATGCTGGGCGCATCGACCCGGCGCAGGCACACGTGCGTGCCCCCCAGCATCGCGATCGTCCACGGGAAGCACCAGCCGTTGCAGTGGAACATCGGCAGCGTCCACAGGTAGGTCGGGAAGTGCGGCATGGTCCAGGTGGCCGCGTTGCTCACCGCGTTCAGGTAGGCGCCGCGGTGGTGGGTCACCACGCCCTTGGGGTCGCCGGTGGTCCCCGAGGTGTAGCTGACGGCGATGGCGTCCCATTCGTCGGCCGGACCATCGAGCCGCGCCAGCGGCGCGTGGGCGGCCAACAATGCCTCGTACTCGTGCGTGCCGAGCCGGTCGCCCGGACCGGCGTACTCGCTGTCGCAGACGTCGATGACGATCGGAGAACGGCCGTGCTCGCTGCGCAGCAGCCGCAGCGCCTCGGCGATGGTCGGCGCGAACTCGCGGTCGGTGATCAGCACCTGGGCCTCGCAGTGGTTCATCTGCCAGGCCAGCAGCGCGGCGTCGAGCCGGGTGTTCAGCGTGTTCAGCACCGCGTTCAGCGCCGGCACCGCGTAGTGCGCCTCCACCATCTCCGGCGTGTTGGGCAGCATCACGCTGACGGTGCTGCCGCGCGCCACGCCGAGCGCGCGCAGCGCCGCGGCGAGCCGCGCCGAACGCTCGCGCGTCTGCGCCCAGGTCTGTCGGCGCGCCCCGTGCACGACGGCCGGCAGGTCGCCGAACACCTCGGCGCTGCGTTCGACAAAACTGACGGGCGAGAGTGCGACGAAGTTCGCCGCGGTCTGGTCCAACCCCTGTTCGTAGATGCTGATGTTGCTGCTCATGGGATATCTCCTCGTGCCGTCGCCTCGGCGACAGGCCCGCTCGTGCGGCGGGTCGGAAAGACTATCCCACAGCCGGCGCTCGGCCGGCAGCGCGGTCAACCCGGAATCGTGTCGGCCAGCGTCGAGTCGGAGAACGGCACCGTGTGCTGCTCGCCGCGGTGGCGCGCCCAGTACGAGATGTCGTCGGCCGCCATCGGCTTGGCATACAGGAAGCCCTGCAGCTGGTCGCAACCCATCTCGACCAGCAGGTCGCGCTGGTCGGTCTCCTCCACGCCCTCGGCCACCACCTGCATGCCCAGCGCATGGGCCAGCCGGATCACCGCATCGACCACCGCGCGGGCGTCGCTGCTGCCGGCCAGGTCGCGGATGAAGCTGCGGTCGATCTTCAGCTGCCGGGCCCGCAGCTGGCGCAGGTAGCTGAGGCTGGAGTAGCCGGTGCCGAAGTCGTCGATCGACAGCTGCACGCCGATGGCCAGCAGGCCGTCGATCGCGCGCTGGGTGACGCGGGTGTCCTCCATCGCGACCGACTCGGTGATCTCGCAGATCAGCTGCGAAGCCTCGACCTGGTGCAGCGCCAGTGCGTCGGCCACCCGCTCCGTCAGGTCAGCCTGCATGAGCTGGTGCGCCGACAGGTTGATCGCCACGCGCATGTGCAGGCCTTCGTCGGCCCAGGCGCTCAGCTGCCGGCAGGCTTCGTCGATGACCCAGGCGCCGAGCGTGTTGATCAAGCCGAAGCGCTCGGCCACCGGGATGAAGGCCACCGGGCTCACCATGCCCCGTTGGGGATGGCGCCAGCGCATCAACGCCTCGACGCCGCGGATCGTCTCGGTACGCAGATCGACCTTGGGTTGGTAGTGCAGTTGCAGTTCGCCACGCTCCATCGCCGTGACGAGATCGTTGTACAGCGCCACCTGCTGGTCGGCGCCCTGGTTCATCGCCGACTCGTAGACCGCGTAGGTGCTGCCGCCACCCCGCTTCGCCTCGTACATCGCCGCATCGGCGTGCGCGATGAGGCGCCTGGCGTCGCCGGCGTCGGGGTACATCGCCACCCCGATCGAGCACGACAGGTGGACCGGCTGGCCGACCACGACGAGCGGCTCGCCCATGCTGGCCAGGGCGCGCTTCGCAACGTGGATGCAATCCCCCGCGCAGCTCACGTCCTCGACCAGCACGATGAATTCGTCGCCGCCCAGGCGGGCCAGCGTGTCGGCCGCGCGCACCGCCTCGCGCAGGCGCACGGCCACCGCTTGCAGCACCAGGTCGCCATGGGCATGACCGTAGGAATCGTTGATCGGCTTGAAGCCGTCGAGGTCGATGAACAGCACCGCCAGGCCCGCCGATGCCGAGGGCGTCGGCAGCTCGCGCAGCCGTTCGATACGGGCGACCGCCTGGCTCAGGCGCGACTCGAAGTAGCTGCGGTTGGGCAAGCCCGTCAACGCGTCCTGGTAGGCCAGGCGGCTCAGTTCGTCGTTGGCCGACTGGAGGCGTTCGTTGGCTTGCTGCAACGACTGCGACAGGCCGTCCGCGGTGGCCTGCATGCGCCGGTCGAAGACCGAGGTCACCAGCGTGATCGTCAGCATCAGCACGGTGGCCACGCTGACGATCAGCACCAGCGAGTCGCCGTTGATGCCGTCCAGACTCAGGCAGGCGCTGCCCTCGGGGAAGCCTGCAGCGGCCATGCCGCTGTAGTGCACGCCGCTGATCGCGAGTCCCATGACCACCGCTGCAGCGCACTGGTAGGCCAGCGCCGGCCAGCCGGCATGGCGGCGCATCCAGAAGAAGATCCGCAGAGCGGCAGCGGATGCGCTCACCGCAATCAACCCGGATGCCGCCACCCAGCGCGCATCCCACTGGATGCCCGGCGCCATCTCCAGTGCGGCCATGCCGATGTAGTGCATCGCCATGATGCCGCCGCCCATCGCCAGCGCCCCCCACACGTGCAGGCTGCGTGACAGCTGCTCCCGCCCGGCGATCCCCAGCGCCACCAGCGAGACCAGCAGCGCCACGCCCCACGACAGCAGCGTGGTCGAAACGCGGTAGCCGAGCGGGATCGTCAGGCTGAAGGCGTGCATGCCGACGAAGTGCATCGACCAGATGCCGCTGCCCATGACCAGGGCGCCGCCGATGCACCAGCACATCGACAGCACGCGGTCGGCACTGCGCACGCGCTTGGCCAGTTCGAGCGTGACGAACGAAGCCAGGATCGCGACAGCGATGGACAGCACGACCACGCGGGGGTCGTACAAGGGCTGGAGCAAGGACACGCGGAAGGTTCCTGTCGGGCCGTTCGCCGGCCCCTTGCGCAGCACGCCGGGCGTGCATCGGGAAAGGTATCGGCGCGCCGGGCGCGGACTTGAGCCTTCTGCCGCAGCGGCGCGGGCGCGCCGCGGTCGTGCACAGGTCACGCCGGTGGTGCCGCCGTGCATCAATAGGAGATCGTGTGCATATAATCGTTACCGTCAGGAGAGCGTTGCCGTCAGCACACCGACGGCAGCCGCCGAAGGCGCAGAGGACACACCTCGAACGCTCAGGCAAAAGGACTGGCAAACGCCTCCCAGCGGAGGCGTCCTCACTGGAGAGAGGCTGCACCCGGGGCAGCCCACCGAAGGGGCAAGCGGGTCGAGGTGCGACACACCGGAACCGGCCAATCTCTCAGGTAAAGCGGACAGCGAGGGCAGGCATCACCGGCAACGGTGGTTTCCTTCATGCCCTTGGAGTCGAGATGTCCGCACTAGCCGGCAGCCCTGCTGCCCCCCTGCTCACCACGCCCCTGCACGCGCTCCACCGCGAACTCGGCGCCAAGATGGTGCCCTTCGCCGGCTACGACATGCCGGTCAACTACCCGAGCGGCATCCTGGCCGAACACCGCCAGTGCCGCGATGCGGCCGCGCTGTTCGACGTGTCGCACATGGGCCAGATCCGGCTGGTTGGCGACGACCTGCAGCAGGCCGCGCTCGCGCTCGAGACCCTGGTGCCGATGGACGTGCTCGGCCTCGGTGTCGGCAAGCAGCGCTACGCCTTCTTCACGAACGCCGGCGGCGGCCTGCTCGACGACTTGATGGTCACCCGGCGCGAGAACGACCTGCTGCTGATCGTCAACGCCGCCTGCAAGGACGCCGACCTGCACCACCTGCAGGCGCACATCGGCCACCGCTGCACGGTGCAGCCCCTGCCCGAGCGAGCGCTGCTGGCCCTGCAGGGGCCGAAGGCCGTCACGGCCCTGGCGCGGTTGAACCCCGGCGTGAGCGCCCTCACCTTCATGACCGGCGGCGCCTTCACGCTGGTCGGCTCCGACTGCTACCTCACCCGTTCCGGCTACACCGGCGAGGACGGCTTCGAGATCTCGGTGCCGGCCACCCACGCCGAGGCGCTGGCGCGCGAGCTGCTCGCCCAGCCCGAGGTCGCGCCGGCCGGCCTGGGCGCGCGCGACACCCTGCGCCTCGAAGCAGGGTTGTGCCTCTACGGGCATGACATCCACACCGCCACCACGCCGATCGAGGCCGGACTGTCCTGGGCCATCCAGAAAGTGCGGCGCGCCGGCGGCGCGCGGGCCGGTGGCTACCCCGGGGCGACCGTCATCGACGCCCAGTACGCCGGCGGCGTGAGCGAGCGCCGCGTGGGCCTGATCGGCCTGGAGCGGGTGCCGGTGCGCGAGGGCACCGAACTCGTCGACAGCCACGGCCATCGCATCGGCCGGGTGACCAGCGGCACCCTCGGTCCGACCGTCAACCAGCCGATCGCGATGGCCTGCATCGCCAGCAACCATGCCTCCGTCTCGGACGAGGTGTTCGCCATGGTGCGCGGGAAGCGGCTGCCCATGCGCGTGGTCGCCCTGCCCTTCACGCCGCACCGCTACGTGCGTGCCTGACACTCCAGCCTCGCCCCTCTTCGTCAACCTTCCGGCCCACGCTCGACTCAGGCCGTCCATCCTTTCAGGAGCCTCCATGACCACCAAGTTCACGACCGACCACGAGTGGATCAACATCGAAGACCACGATGCCGCCGTCGTCGGCATCACGCTGCACGCGCAGGATGCGCTCGGCGACGTGGTGTTCGTCGACCTGCCGGCGGTCGGCACGTCCTACAAGAAGGGCGACATCGCCGGCGTCGTCGAGTCCGTCAAGGCGGCGGCCGACCTCTACATGCCGGTCAGCGGCGAGGTGGTCGAGGTCAACGAGGCGCTGCGCAACGACCCGGCACTGGCCAACAGCGACCCGCTGGGCGAGGGCTGGTTCTTCAAGGTCAGGATCGCCGACATGACCGAGTTCGACCAGCTGATGGACGCACCCGGCTACGACGCGCTGCTCAAGACGCTCTGAGGCACCACGCGGCCACGCCATCCCGCTGGCCGCCTGCTTGTCCTCCTGCTGTCACGACCCCCCTGGCTGTCCGGTCCACCGCCCTTCCTTCCCTCACGGAGCACACCATGCTCAGGCCCCTCGCCCTGCCCCTCGCCGCACTCGAACACACCACCGACTTCGCCGGCCGTCACATCGGCATCGATCCCGCCGACGAACAGCACATGCTGTCGGTGATCGGCGCGGCTTCGCGCCAGGCCATGATCGAGGCCATCGTCCCGCGCAGCATCGCCCGCGCGCGCCCGATGGTGCTGCCCGAACCCGTCGGCGAGGTCCAGGCGCTGGCCGAGCTGAAGGCGATCGCCGCGAAGAACCGCGTGTACCGCAGCTACATCGGGCAGGGCTACCACGGAACGCACACGCCGGGCGTCATCCTGCGCAACATCCTCGAGAACCCGGCCTGGTACACCGCCTACACGCCCTACCAGGCCGAGATCTCGCAGGGTCGGCTCGAGGCGCTGGTGAATTTCCAGACCATGGTGTGCGACCTGACCGGCATGGCGATCGCCAACGCCTCGATGCTCGACGAGGCCACCGCCGCCGCCGAGGCCATGACATTGGCCCGACGCAGCGTGAAGAGCAAGAGCGCCACGGTCATCGTGGCTTCGGATTGCCACCCGCAGACCATCGAGGTGATCCGCACGCGCGCGCGGCCGCTGGGCATCGAGGTGCTGGTGGGCCTGGTGCCGGAGCTGATGGCGCAGCACGAGTACTTCGCCGTGATCGCACAGTACCCGGCGACCGGCGGCATCGTGCACGACATGAAGCCTTATGTGGATGCGGCGCATGCCAGCGGTGCGGCCTTCGTCGTCGCCGCCGACCTGCTGGCGCTGACGCTGCTCACGCCGCCCGGTGAATGGGGTGCCGATATCGCCATCGGCAGCACCCAGCGCTTCGGCATGCCGATGGGCGCCGGCGGCCCGCACGCGGCCTTCCTGGCCTGCCGTGACGAGTTCAAGCGCTCGATGCCGGGACGCCTGGCCGGCGTGAGCGTCGACGCGCACGGCCGGCCCGCCTACCGGCTGGCGTTGCAGACGCGCGAGCAGCACATCCGCCGCGAGAAGGCCACGTCGAACATCTGCACCGCCCAGGTGCTGCCGGCGGTGGTGGCGAGCATGTATGCGGTCTACCACGGACCTCAGGGGCTCAAGCGCATCGCGCAGCGCGTGGCGAGCTACACCGCCATCCTGGCGCACGGCCTGCGCGCGATGGGCTTCGAGCTCGCCGGTGACAGCGCCTTCGACACGCTGTGCGTCGAGACCGGCATCGAAACCAATGCCATCGCCCGCCGCGCCCGCGATGCCGGAGCGAACCTGCGACGCCTGTCGGCCACGCAGCTCGGCATCACGCTGGACGAGACCACCACGCGCGAAGATCTCACCGCGCTGTGGTCATGGTTCGCGCGCTCCGAGGGCATGGTGCCCAACGTCGCTGCGTTCGCGCACGGCGCCGACCCGCTGATCCCCAGCGAGCTGCGCCGCACCAGCGCCTACCTGACCCACCCGGTCTTCAACAGCCACCACAGCGAGACCGAGATGCTGCGCTACCTGCGCAGCCTGGCCGACAAGGACCTCGCGCTCGACCGCACGATGATCCCGCTGGGTTCGTGCACCATGAAGCTCAACGCGACCAGCGAGATGATCCCGATCACCTGGCCCGAGTTCGCGCACATCCACCCGTTCGCCCCGGCCGAGCAGCTGGCCGGCTATGCCGAACTCGACGCCCAGCTGCGCCAGTGGCTGTGCGAGGCCACCGGCTACGCCGGCATCAGCCTGCAGCCCAACGCCGGCTCGCAGGGCGAATATGCCGGCCTGCTGGCGATCCAGGCCTGGCATGCCTCGCGCGGCGACGCGCAGCGCGACGTCTGCCTGATCCCCGAGTCGGCGCACGGCACCAACCCGGCGAGCGCCCAGATGGCCGGCATGCGCGTGGTGGTGACGAAGTGCGACGCCGAGGGCAACGTCGACCTCGACGACCTGCGCGCCAAGTGCGAGCAGCACAGCTCGCAACTGGCCGCCGTGATGGTCACCTACCCGTCGACCTACGGCGTGTTCGACCCGCACATCAAGGCGCTGTGCGCACTGGTCCACCAGCACGGCGGCCGGGTCTACGTGGACGGCGCGAACATGAACGCGCTGGTCGGCGTGGCCGCGCCGGGCGAGTTCGGCGGCGACGTGAGCCACCTCAACCTTCACAAGACCTTCTGCATTCCGCACGGCGGCGGCGGCCCGGGCGTGGGCCCGGTGTGCGTGGTCGAGGACCTGGTGCCCTTCCTGCCGACGCACCGCACGGGCGCCTCGGCGAGCTCCGTGGATGCCTACGTCGGCAGCGCGGTCGAGCCGACGCCGGGCCGCCCCAAGGTGGCGAGCGCCCTCTCGGGGGGCAGCGAAGTGCCCGCAGGGCCGAGCGTGGGGGCCGTCAGTGCTTCGCCGCTGGGCAACGCGGCGGTGCTGCCGATCAGCTGGATGTACGTCCGCATGATGGGTGCAGCCGGCCTGACCGCTGCGACCGAGACCGCGATCCTGAGCGCGAACTACATCGCCGCGCGGCTGGCCGACCACTACGACATCCACTTCAGCGGCGAGGTCGACGGGCTCAAGGGCGGCGGTGTCGCCCACGAGTGCATCCTCGACCTGCGCCCGCTGAAGGACAGCAGCGGCGTCAGCGCCGAGGACGTGGCCAAGCGCCTGATCGACTACGGCTTCCACGCGCCGACGCTGAGCTTCCCGGTCGCCGGCACGCTGATGGTCGAGCCGACCGAGAGCGAGTCGCTGCACGAGCTCGACCGCTTCTGCGACGCACTGATCGCGATCCGCGCCGAGATCGCCCGGGTCGAGCAAGGCCACTGGCCGCAGGACGACAACCCGCTCAAGCACGCGCCGCACACCGCCGAGGCGCTGCTGAAGGCCGACTGGCCGCACCCCTACTCGCGTGAGGAGGCCGCCTACCCGGTGAGCAGCCTGCGGCGTCAGAAGTACTGGGCACCGGTCGGTCGCGTCGACAACGTGCACGGCGACCGCAACCTGTTCTGCAGCTGCGTGCCGCTGAGCGCCTACGCCGAAGCCGACAAGCAGGCATGAAGGACCAGTTCGCCAGCGACAACTGGGCCGGCCTCGCACCGCAGGCGCTGGCCGCCCTGCTGGAGGCGAACGGCGGCAGCCATGCGCCGGCCTACGGCGACGATGTCTGGACGCAGCGCGCCTGCGACGCGGTGCGCCGGGTGTTCGACACCGACTGCGAGGTGTACTTCGTCTTCAACGGCACCGCGGCCAACGCGCTGTCGCTCGCCGCGCTGTGCCGACCCTACGAGGCTGTGGTGTGCACCCCGCTGGCGCACATCGCGGCGGACGAATGCAATGCGGTGGGCTTCATGGGCCAGGGCGTCTCGCTGCTGACCTGCGACGACGGCTCCGATGCCGCCCGGCGCGCGAAGCTCACGCCCGCGGCGCTGGACGCCGCGGCCCGCCGGCGCCGCGATCTGCA
>NZ_AZSN01000110.1:0-12491 GCF_000576225.1 Methylibium sp. T29-B
GCCGTGCCGGTGGCCGGACCCGAGGCCGCGGGCGCCACCGTGACACCGGCGCCGGAGGCGGCTGGCGCCGGCTTCTTGCCATGCAGCGGCGTGTTGGGATCCCAGTTGCGGTTGCGTTCGGCCTCGGCCGCGTCCTGCTCCGCGGTGCGCTGCGGGACCTTGTTGATGAACGGGATCGGCACCTTGGTGACGTACAGCGCAACGCCCAGCGCCAGCGCCAGGCCGATCAGCAGGCCGGCGATCAGGCCGACGATGAAGCCACCGTGCTGCGACGAGCGACGAGAGAAGGGGAAGAAGGGCATGGCAGCTCCGGTCACATCCTGTCGGGGGCGCTGACGCCGAGCACCGCCAGGCCGTTGCGCAGTACCTGCGCGGTGGCGGCGAGCAGCGCCAGCCGCGCGCGGCTCAGCGCCGGGTCGTCGGTGAGAAAGCGCTCGGCCGCGTAATAGCTGTGGAAGGCGCCCGCCAGGTCGCGCAGGTAGAACGCCACGTCGTGCGGCGCCAGGCTCTCGGCGGCGCCGCTCAGCATCACCGGGTAGGCGGCCAGCTTGAGCATCAGTGCGGCCTCGGTGGGGGCCACCAGCCGCGCGAGATCGGCCTGGGCCAGCGTGGCCGGGTCGCCGGCCTGCTGCTCGCGCCACTGCACGATGACCGAGCAGATGCGCGCATGCGCGTACTGCACGTAGTAGACCGGGTTCTCGTCGTTCTTCTTCAGCGCCAGGTCGACGTCGAACACGAACTCGGTGTCGGCCTTGCGGCTGATCAGGAAGAAGCGCACCGCGTCCTTGCCGGTCCAGTCGATCAGGTCCCGCAGCGTCACGTAGCTGCCGGCGCGCTTGGAGATCTTGACCTCCTCGCCGCCGCGCATCACGGTGACCATCTTGTGCAGCACGTAGTCGGGGTAGCCCGCGGGAATGCCCACGTCGGCGGCCTGCAGCCCGGCGCGCACCCGCGCGATGGTGCCGTGGTGGTCGCTGCCCTGGATGTTGATGACCTTGTGGTAGCCGCGCTCCCACTTGTTGACGTGGTAGGCCACGTCGGGCACGAAGTAGGTGTAGCTGCCGTCGGACTTCTTCATGACGCGATCCTTGTCGTCGCCATAGTCCGTGGTGCGCAGCCACAGTGCGCCGCCGTCCTCGAAGGTCTTGCCGGCCGCGACCAGCTTGCCCACCGTGGCCTCGACGCGGCCGGTGGCGTAGAGGCTGGATTCGAGGAAGTAGTGGTCGAACCGGACGCCGAAGGCCTGCAGGTCGAGATCCTGCTCGTGGCGCAGGTAGGCCACGGCGAACTGGCGGATGCCGTCCAGGTCGGCGGGGTCGCCGGAGGCGGTGAACTCGCGGTCGTCGGCCTTGACGGTCTTGCGGGCCAGGAAGTCGGCGGCGATGTCGGCGATGTAGTCGCCGTTGTAGGCGCTCTCCGGCCAGCCCGCGTCACCCGGCTTCAGGCCCTGGAGGCGGGCCTGGGTCGACGCGGCGAGCGTGCCGATCTGCACGCCGGCGTCGTTGTAATAGAACTCGCGCGTGACCTGCCAGCCTGCGTCTCGAACAGTTTGCAGATCGCATCGCCGAGCGCCGCCTGGCGGCCATGGCCCACGTGCAGCGGGCCGGTAGGGTTGGCGGAGACGAACTCGACCAGCGCCCGCTCGCTCGTGGCCGGCTGGCGGCCGAAATCGGTGCCGCTCGCCAGCACCTCGGCGACGATCTGCTGCTTGGTGCTGTCCTTGAGCCGCAGGTTGATGAAGCCGGGGCCGGCGATCTCGAGCGCCGCGACCCAGCGCTGCACCGCTTCACGGCGCTGCAGTGCGTCGATCAGGGCCTGGGCCAACTCGCGCGGATTGCGCTTGAGCGGCTTGGCGAGCTGCATCGCCGAGGTGATGGCGAGGTCGCCGTGGGCGGCCTGTTTCGGACTCTCGAAGGCGGCAATCGGGGGCTGCTCGGGCGCCAGTTCGGCGAGTGCATCGCCGAGGGCCGCCAGGAGCTCTTGCTGGGCACGGATCATCGCCGGATTCTAGGGGCGGGGTCGGTACGCGATCGATGGGCAGTCCTTCACGGCGGGCGGGCCGGCGAGCGTGGCATCCCCGTCCCTGACATCAGGGCGGTGGAAAGATGCGGCCACACTTGCCTCCGCCATGAGTCCATCCCCCGCTTCCTCCGACGCCCTGCCCGAACGCATCGGCAAATACCGTGTGCTGCGCAAACTCGGCGAGGGCGCGACCAGCGAGGTCTTCCTGTGCCGGGACGACTTCAACGAGCGCGACGTCGCCGTCAAGCGCGTGCGCGCCAGTGCGCTGGCCGACGTGAGCGACGGCGCGCTGCACGCGCGCTTCTTCGCGGCCGAGGCGGCGCTGGTCGGGCGGTTGCAGCACCCCAATGTCGTGCAGATCTTCGACGCGGTGCCCGACCCGACCGAGCCCTACGTGGTCATGGAGCACGTGGCGGGCACCACGCTGCGGCCGTTCTGTCGCGCCGACCAGCTGCTGCCGCTGGACCAGGTGGTGGAAATCGGCTTCAAGTGCGCGATGGCGCTGGGCTATGTGTCGCGCCAGGGCCTGATCCACCGCGACGTGAAGCCGGCCAACCTGCTGGCCAGCACGAATGCGAACGGCGACATCGTCGACGTGAAGGTCAGCGATTTCGGCAGCGTGCTCAACCTGCAGGCCGACACGACCCAGGTGTTCCGGGTCGGCTCGCTGGCCTACATGTCGCCCGAGCAGCTCGATGGCGGCACGCTCGACGCCCGTGCCGATGTCTACTCGCTCGGTGCGGTGCTCTACCACCTGATCGCCGGCCGCCCGCCGTTCGACGCGAGCGCGCAGTCGGTGCTGATGGCGCAGATCTACAGCGCCCAGCCCGCCTCGCTGTGCGGCCTGCGCGGCGGGGTCGAACCGGCGCTCGACGCAGTGATCCAGCGTGCGCTCGCCAAGCGCGCCGACGACCGCTACGCGGACTGGGACGAGTTCGCCCAGGCGCTGTCGGCGCTGGTGGCCAACCGCCAGGTGCCGCGCGGCCAGGTCCAGGGCGTGCTCGACTCGGAGCGCTTCACGCTGCTGCGCGCGCTCGAGTTCTTCAGCCAGTTCGGCGACGTCGAGCTGTGGGAGGTGGTGCACCGCTGCGCCTGGCAGCGCTATCCGCTGGGCCACCTGATCTACCGCCGTGGCGAGGAGGGCAACACCTTCCACATCATCGCGGAGGGGGCGGTCGACGTGTACCGCGACAGCCAGCGCGTGGCGCACCTCGGCGCGGGCACCTCGGTCGGCGAGATGGCCTACCTGGCGCCCAACCCCGAGCTGCGCCGCCATAGCACCGACGTGACGGTGGTCGCGCCGGCCACGATGATCTCCTTCACGCCGGACTCGATGGCGCGGCTCAGTCCCGGCTGCCGCCACCTGTTCGACGAGGCCTTCATCCGCGTGCTGGTGCGCCGCCTGCACGTGGCCCACGAGGCGCTGGCGCATCCGCGACGGATCGCCTGACCACGCGCCCAGCCTGACAGCCAGCCATCGGCGTCAACGCCGGTCGCGCGCCGCCGTTCAGGCGCTTGTGGTGTGCACGGGGGCCATGCTTCAATGGCTGCGGCGGTGCCCGCCGCATGCCCCGACCCCAAGCGAAGGAGATCCGATGAAGAAGCTGATCAACGCTGCGGCCCTGTGTGCGGCCGCCTTCGTGCTGCCCGCCCATGCCGCCGATGCGGCGGCGTCCGCGCCGACCGCGCAGCAGACCAAGATGTCCACCTGCAACAAGGACGCCGGCGAGATGAAGGGCGACGAGCGCAAGGCCTTCATGAAGAAGTGCTTGTCCGCCAAGCCCGCCACCCAGCAGGACAAGATGAAGAGCTGCAACAAGGACGCCGGCGAGATGAAGGGTGACGAGCGCAAGGCCTTCATGAAGGAGTGCCTCAGCAAGTAGCCGCCGCTGCGCGACGGCCACCGCCCCGGCTCAGTACACCTCGAGCCGGCGTGCGCCGTCCTGCAGCACGATCTGCCCGAACTCGCTGAGGCCTTCGCCGTGGCCGAACAGGCTCACGCCGATCAGCCACACGCGCGTCACGCGCGCCGGGACCCGGTCGCCGATCGCCCGGCGATAGAGCGCGTGCAGGTTGACCGATTCCTCGACCCAGCGGCCCAGATCGGCGGTGCCTGAGCGCGTGACCACGTGGGTCTCGCGGTCCTTCCAGGCCGGCAGCGGGCAGGCGAAGATCTCGCCCACCGGCAGGCTGTGGCTCCACAGGAAGGTGAGGTCGCGGCCGTCGTCGAACTCCACCGCGATGCTCATGTAATCGTGCGTCGGCACCTGGTTCTCGGGCGCCCGGGCCGGCAGTCGCTCCGCCTTCCAGCGCCAGCGCAGCACGGTGTCGGGCGTCAGGTCGAAGGGAGTGTCCTTCTGCAGGATGCCGACATCGTCGCGGGTGTGCAGCCGGATCGCGCGGGGCGGGTGGCCGGGGCCGGTGGGGTGTTCGACCTCGGTGAAGATCTCGGCCGGGCCGAGTTCCCACAGGTAGTGCCAGTCGTCCGGTGGCGGTGTGGTGCCGCCGCCCAGGCGCTGGACTTCGGCCGCGGCCAGGGGCCACCACCGTGGGCAGCGCGGCGAGCCGCTGCAGTTCGGACCCGATGTGCACGCCGGCGCGCCATTGCAGCAGCGCGACGCTGACGCCGCCGCCGGCATCCGGGTTGGCGGCGGCCGGTTCGCCCGCGTAGCGGCCGGTCTCGTCGAGCCAGCGCAGTCCCGGATAGAGCTTGAGCTGCAGCGTACCGGCACGGTCGGCGGTCACAGTGTCGGTCGCGCGCTCACCGCGGAAGATCGGGCCCTGGTCACCGATGCGGCTCCAGACGGCCATCGGGGCGTCGAGCGACAGCGCGTAGGCGCGTGACCACCACACCCGCCCGCTCTTCAACAGCGTGACGCGGTCGCCGGGCAGCAGCGCGAGGCCGGTGTCCAGCCAGGGCCCGACATCGCCGCTCAGGTGCAGCACCTTGAGCCCCACGATCGCCTGCCCGGCCTGGGGTGCGACGGCCTGCCGCACCGCCGTCTCGAAGGCGCCGTGGTCGACCGCGGACGGTGGGGGCGGTGCGGCCGTGGCCGTCGCGGCCACGGCCGCGGCGATGCCGGCGGCCCACAGCGCGAGGGCGAGGAGGGAACGTCGTGCCGCCGGGAGCGGGAGTGTCATGAGGCAGTCTCCTGTAGGGATCGTCGCGGCGCCGCGCTGCGGCAGGCCGGCCCGGCGCGATGCCGGGCGACGTCACCTTAGGAGCCAGGGGGCCGGTCGCCGCAGAGCAGATTGCCCGCGGCGGGCCGGGAAGATCGCCCCCGGTGCGATTCAGGGCATCGCGGGCGACCAGTAGGTCGAATCGCCGTAGGTGTGCTTCAGGAAGTCGATCCACAGCCGCACGCGCAGCGGCAGGTGCTTGCGCTGCGGGAACACCGCGTAGATACCGTTCGGCGGCGCCGCGAAGTCGTCGAGCAGCGTGACCAGCGCGCCGCTGGCCACCTCCTGCTCCACCTCCCAGGTGCTGCGCCAGGCGATGCCGTGGCCGGCGAGGCACCAGTCGTGCAGCACCTGGCCGTCGGAGCAGTCGTAGCGGCCGCTCGGCCGCAGGTGCGTCAGTTCGCCGTCGACGCTGAACGCCCAGCCGCGCGCCTGGCTGGCGTTCGAACTCAGCGTGAGGCACTGGTGGCGGCCCAGTTCGCCGGGATGCTGCGGCGTGCCGGCGCGCTGCAGGTAGGCGGGGGCCGCCACGCACAGGCGGCGGTTGTCGGCCAGCCGCAGGCTGACCAGGCTGGAGTCGGGCAGGTCGCCGACCCGCACCGCGCAGTCGTAGCCCTCGTTGACGATGTCCACCACCCGGTCGCTGAGGTTCAGCGACACCGACACGTCGCGGTGCGCCTCGGCGAAGCGCGGCACCAGCGGCGCCACATGGCGCCGGCCGAAGCCGGCCGGCGCGGTGAGGCGCAGGTGGCCGCTCGCCTTCACGCCGCCGGCGCTGACGCTGGCCTCGGCATTGGCCAGGTCGGTCAGCAGGCGCTGGGCGTCCTCCAGGAAGGCGCTGCTTCGTGCGTGAGCGTGATGCGCCGGGTGGTGCGCACCAGCAGCTTCACCCCCAGGCGCTCTTCCAGTGCATCGATGCGGCGGCCGATCACGGCCGGTGCCACGCCCTCGGCGGCGGCGGCAGCGGTCAGGCTGCCCTTGGTGGCGACGGCGGCGAAGGATTCGATCTGCTTGAGGCGATCCATGGCGAGCAAGTGGGGCGGATTCGGGGCAGATTACTGATGCTCCAGTAAAAGATCAAGCGCAAATCGGTCGCTAAATGCGCACTCAGGTTCGTAATAAAGTGGCCTCTCGATGAAGTCACCCAAGCCGTCCCTGTCCGTCCAAGCCGTGCTGTTCGACGCCTACGGCACGCTGTTCGACGTCTACAGCGTCGGTACGCTGGCCGAGCAGCTGTTTCCCGGCCAGGGCGAGGCGCTGGCGGTGCTGTGGCGTGACAAGCAGATCGAGTACACGCGCCTGGTGTCGATGAGCCAGCGCTACCGGCCGTTCTGGGAGCTCACGCGCGCGGGGCTGCGCTACGCCTGCGCGCGGCTGCAGCTCGACCTGACGCCGGAGCGCGAGACCCAGTTGCTCAACCAGTACCGCCACCTCGGTGCCTTTCCCGAGAACAAGGCGGTGCTGACGGCGCTGAAGGCGCGCGGCGTGACCACGGGCATCCTCAGCAACGGCGACCCCGAGATGCTGGGCATCGCGGTGCGCAGCGCCGGCTACGTGGACGACAAGGGCCAGGGCCTGCTCGACCACGTGCTCAGCGTCGAGAGCGTGCAGCGCTTCAAGACCGACCCGGCCGCCTATGCGCTGGGCCCGCAGGCGCTGGGCATTCCGGCCCGGCAGATCCTGTTCGTTTCCAGCAACGGCTGGGACGCGATCGGCGCGACTTGGTACGGTTACTGCACGCTGTGGGTGAACCGCTTCAAGCTGCCGCTCGAGGCCCTCGACACCGAGCCGACGCGCACCGGCAGCAGCCTGCGCGACGTGCTCGACTTCTTTCCCAAGACCTGAAACTCCCTGTCCCTAGGAGCTGACCATGACGACCCTCCAACTGCCCGCCGGCCTGCAGATCAACGCGGCGATCCTGCCGGGCTTCGAGACCATCCTCACGCCGGCGGCGCTCGAGCTCGTGGCCAAGCTGCACCGCACCTTCGAGCCCCGCCGCCAGGAACTGCTGGCCGCGCGCGTGGCACGCGTGAAGCGGCTCGATGCCGGCGAGCGCCCCGATTTCCTGCCGGAGACGAAGGCGATCCGCGAAGGCGACTGGAAGATCGCGCCGATCCCGAAGGCGCTGGAGTGCCGTCGCGTCGAGATCACCGGGCCGGTCGAGGCCAAGATGGTCATCAACGCCTTCAATTCGGGCGCTGATTCGTACATGACCGACTTCGAGGACAGCAACTCGCCGGTCTGGGCGAACCAGATCCAGGGTCAGATCAACCTGTACAAGGCGATCCGCCGCACGCTGACGCTGGGCCAGGCGGGCAAGACCTACAAGCTCAACGACAAGATCGCGACGCTGCAGGTGCGCCCGCGCGGCTGGCACCTCGACGAGAAGCACGTGCTGGTCGACGGCCAGCGCGTCTCCGGCGGCATCTTCGACTTCGCGCTGTTCCTGTTCCACAACGCCAAGGAGCAGATCGAGCGCGGCGCCGGCCCGTTCTTCTACCTGCCGAAGATGGAGTCGCACCTCGAGGCGCGGCTGTGGAACGACATCTTCATCGCCGCGCAGAAGGAGATCGGCCTGCCGCAGGGCACGATCAAGGCGACGGTGCTGATCGAGACCATCCTCGCCGCGTTCGAGATGGACGAGATCCTGTACGAGCTGCGTGAGCACAGCGCCGGGCTGAATGCCGGCCGCTGGGACTACATCTTCTCGTGCATCAAGAAGTTCAAGAACGACCGCGACTTCTGCCTGGCCGACCGCGCCAAGGTCACGATGACGGCGCCCTTCATGCGCGCCTACGCGCTGCTGCTGCTCAAGACCTGCCACAAGCGCGGCGCGCCCGCGATCGGCGGCATGAGCGCGCTGATCCCGATCAAGAACGACCCCGAGAAGAACGCCATCGCGATGGCCGGGATCATCAAGGACAAGCGCCGCGACGCGAACGACGGCTACGACGGCGGCTGGGTCGCGCACCCGGGCCTGGTCGAGTCGGCGATGAAGGAGTTCGTCGACGTGCTGGGCGACCGCCCGAACCAGATCGAGCGCCAGAAGCCCTACACCCACATCACCGCCGCGCAACTGCTGGAGTTCGCGCCCGAGGCCCCGATCACCGAGGCCGGGCTGCGCATGAACATCAACGTCGGCATCTATTACCTGGCGTCCTGGCTGGCCGGCAACGGCTGCGTGCCGATCTACAACCTGATGGAGGACGCCGCCACCGCCGAGATCTCGCGCTCGCAGGTGTGGCAGTGGATCCGCAGTCCCAAGGGCGTGCTCGCCGACGGCCGCAAGGTCACCGCCGACATGGTGCGCAAGATGGTGGCCGAGGAGCTCAAGGGCATCAAGGACGCCGGCTACGAAGGCCAGACGGTCGACCGCGCGGCCGAGATCTTCGAGCAGATGAGCACCCAGGATGCGTTCGCCGAGTTCCTGACGCTGCCGCTGTACGAAGAGATCTGATCGAGGCCGTGAAGGACGGGCTGCGGGGCAGCCCGTCCCCGCCGTGCACCGCGACGCGGCGCGCCGCGGTGCGCACGGTTCGTGCATGAGTGCGGGTTGACACCGAGTCGACCATGCCCGACGAACCCTGCACGCGCATCCTCATCGTCGGTGCCGGCTTTGCCGGCACCCAACTCGTGCGTTCGTTGCACCGCCGGCTGCCGCCCGGCGTGGAAACGACGTTGCTCTCCGACGAGAGCTACACCACCTTCAATCCGATGCTGCCGGAAGCGGTGGGGGCGTCGGTCTTCCCGGAGCAGGTGGTCGTGCCGGTGCGCGAGATGACGCGCCAGGGCGGCGCCTGCCGCTTCATCATGGGTCGGTGACGCAGGTCGATCTGACCGCGGGACGCCTGGTCTGCCGCACGCTGGCCGGCGAGCGCGAACTCGCCTACGACCACCTGGTGCTCGCGGTCGGCAACCGGGCCCGGCTCGACCTGCTGCCCGGCATGGCCGAGCACGCGCTGCCGCTCAAGACCGTGGGCGACGCGATGCACATCCGCAACACGGTGCTGCGCCGGCTGGCCTGCATCGAGCTGGAGGACGACGCATCGGCGCGCCGCGCGCTCGGGCACTTCGTCGTCGTCGGGGGCGGCTTCTCGGGTGTCGAGGTGGCCGGCGAACTGGTCGACTGCCTCGCGAGCATCCGCCGCTACTACCCGCGCGTGGCGGCCGACGAGTTGCGCGTCACGGTGCTGCAGGGGCTGGACCGGCTGCTGCCCGAGCTGTCGCCCCGGCTCGGCGTCGCCGCGCTGAACTCGCTGCGCGAGCGCGGTGTGGACGTGCGGCTGATGGCCCGGGCGACCTGCATCACGGCCGACGGCGTGCAACTGGGCGACGGGGAATTCATCGAGGGGCGCACCGTGATCGGCACCATCGGCACCGCAGCCAACCCGCTGCTTGCCAGGCTGGGCCTGCCCCTCAGCGGGGGCCGCGTGGTGGTGGCCGGTGACCTGTCGGTACCGGGCTATCCCGGGCTGTGGGCGGTGGGCGACTGCGCCTGCGTGCCCAACGCGCTGGACGGCAGCACCGCACCGCCGACGGCGCAGTTCGCGGTACGCGAGGCGCAGCACCTCGCGCGCAACCTCGGCGCGGTGGTGACCGGGGCACCGACCACGGCCTTCCGCTACCGCTCGCGCGGCATGATGGCCTCGATCGGTCACCTGAAGGGCGTGGCCGAGGTCGCCGGCCTGCCGCTCACCGGCTGGCCGGCCTGGCTGGTGTGGCGCGCCTACTACCTGTCGCAGATGCCGTCCTTCGGTCGACGGCTGCGCATCTTCTTCGAGTGGTTCTGGGGCATGTTCTACCCACCCGACATCACCCACCTGCGCTTCACCCGCAGCGCCGAACTCGGCAGCGACGAGGAGCGGCGGCAACGCGAGGCCAGTGCCACTGCAGTCGCGACGGTGTGATGCAGCATTGCATGCGAGCGCCGCGCCGGGCCGCTGTGTTGCGCTCGTGTCCCCCGCGGTCCGCCCGTGGGGCCGGCCGCGGGGGACACGAACGTAGCCGCTCACCCGGCGGCGTGGTCTGCAGCGCGCGGTACGAGCATGCAATGCGACGCAAGAGCCCGCCGCACATCAGATTTCGTCACGGTGCATCCCGGCGGCTGCATCCGCAGGACTCTCGGCTCCGTAGTACCGGAACCATCGGCCGGTGCATCGCGCCGCGCCTGCCGCGTTCCCCTGAATCCCACCATGCCCACCCACGCCTCGCCCTGCTGGTACGCAGCCCCGGCATGTGCTGACAGAATCCGCCCATGTCCAGCAGTCCCCCCCCGCCGCACGGCCGATCCTTTCGACTACGAGTCGGCGCTCGAAGCCTGCGCCCGTGGCGAACGCTTCGCGCTGCGGGCGCTCTACGAGCGCGAGGCGCGCTGGCTGCTCGGCGTGGCATTGCGCATCGTGCGGGACCGTGACATGGCGCACGACGTGCTGCAGGACGCCTTCCTGCAGGTCTGGCAGCGGGCGTCGAGCTACCAGCGCGCGCTCGGGTCGGCGCGCGGCTGGATCTACACCGTGGTGCGCCATCGCGCGCTCGACGAGGTGCGCCGCGTGCGCCGCGAGACGCCGGTGGGCGACGAACTCGAAGCGCTGGCCGACCAGCATGCCGCGTCGAACGCAGTGCATGAGCTGCCGCATGCCGACGCGGCCTCGCTGTCGCGTTGCATGGAGACGCTGGACGAGCGCAAGCGCGACTGCATCGTCTACGCCTTCGTCGAGGGCTACACCCACGAGCAGATCGCGCAGCAGACCGCCACGCCGGTCGGCACCGTCAAATCGTGGATCCGTCGCGGTCTGCTGTCGCTGAAGGAGTGCCTGTCGTGAGCCTCGACGATCCGCACGAGCGCAGCGCCACCGCCGGCGAGTACGTGCTGGGCACGCTGGGAGCGTCCGAGCGTGCCGAGTTCGAACGTGCGCTGGGTGAGGACGCGGCGCTCCAGGCCGAGGTCTACGCGTGGCAGGACCGCCTTCTCGGTCTCGCGGGCCGCGTCGCGCCGGCCGAGCCGTCGGCCGGCCTGTGGCCGGCCATCGAAGCCCGCTTGCGCTCCGGTCCGGCCACGGCGGCGGAGATTCCGACGCGTGCTGCGGCCCTGCCGGCTGCCAACGACCCGGCCTGGCGCCGCCTGCGGCGCTGGCAATGGACCAGCGGCCTGGCGATCGCCGCCTCACTGGTGCTGGCCACGCTGCTGGTGCTGCGCGCGCCGGCGCCGGCCGACGCGCCTCGCTACCTGGCGGTGCTGCAGGCCCCGGGCAGCAACACCACCGGCTGGGTCGTCGAGGCCACCGCTGGCGGGCAGTTGCGGCTGGTGCCGGTCGGCACGACCGAGGCCGTGCCGCCGGGCAAGGCGCTGCAGTTCTGGACCAAGGCCGAAGGCGCTGCCGGGCCCACCTCGCTCGGGCTGGTGCGGGCCGGGCAGGTCACCGAACTGCCGGTCGCGACGCTGCCGACGCTGGAGGCGAGGCAGTTGTTCGAGCTCACGCTGGAGCCCGAGACCGGCTCGCCGATCGGCCGGCCGACCGGGCCGATCCTGTTCGTCGGCCGCTCGGTGCGCCTGTAGCGGCAGGCGCCGCCCTGACCGCCTGGAGACGCCTTCTTGAGCCCGCACGACCCGCCCTTCCGTCCTGTCCACGCCTGCGGGCTGCATCGTGCGCTGTTCGGCCCCGAGTCGGCGGCGGGCCAGGCCGAACCGGGCCGTGGCGCGGCGGCGTCGGGCATTGAGCAGGGCTGCTTCGACCGCTCGGTGCGCGTGCAGGACGACCTGTTCCGCCATGTCAACGGCGGGTGGCTGAAGCACACCGCCATTCCCGCCGACCGCGCGTCCACCGGCGCCTTCATGCAGATCCACGACCGCATCCAGGACCAGTTGCTGGCCCTGATCGACGAGGCGTCTGCCGAGGGCCAGGACGGCGAGGCGCGGCAGATCGGCGATCTGTACGCCAGCTTCATGGACGAGGCCGCGATCGAGGCGCGTGGCCTCGCGCCGCTGCAGGACGAACTGGCGGCTGTTGCCGCGATCAACGATCGCGCGCAGTTCGGTGCATGGCTTGCCGACGCCGTCAGCGCCGGCCTGGGGGTGCCGCTGGCCCTGCACATCGGCCAGGACGATCGCGATTCGACGCGCTACGTTCCCTTCCTGTCGCAAGGCGGCCTGGGCCTGCCCGACCGCGACTACTACCTGCTGGAGGACAACGCGCGTTTCGGCGAGGTGCGCGCGCAGTACCGGGCGCACATGGCCGCGATGCTGGTGCTGGCCGGCGAGCCTGCGGCCGCGGCCGAGGCGGCGGCGCGGG
>NZ_AZSN01000111.1:0-11982 GCF_000576225.1 Methylibium sp. T29-B
CCGCCGCTGCCGTTCGCGCGCGCCTGCACGGCAGGCCGCGTGGTCTGCGCATGCGCGCCCAGCACCCCGAGACCGAGGCCGCACAGCGCGAGCAGCCAGCGTGTCGATCGCTTCATCGTCTGTCACTCCTTGCCCGCCGCGGGCGCGGCGGGGCGAACTCCGGGAACGACCCCTTGAGGTCCGCTGCGGGCCTCGCGGTTCCGCGCCACGGCCCATTCTGCGCCGCGGTGATGCAAGGCCGCGCAAGACTTGCGACAGAACGTGGCTCGGGCAACTTGCCCTCGGCGGAACGCGCCGACTTCTGCACACTCGCGGCGGCATCTGGACAACAAGGCCGAACCCCGGAGGAGACCATGATCGGAACCTGGAGCGCCCACGCCCCCACCTACCTGCTGTGGCTGTGCATCGTGACCACGCTGGTGTTCGCGCTGCCCATCACCTTCACGCCGCTGGCCTGGGCCCGGCTGATGCGCTGGCGCATCCCCGAGCACACCGACCTGGCCGTCTACTTCGGGCGCTGCCTCGGCTGCTTCATCCTGATCCTCGAAGCGATGATGCTGCGCGCCGCACTGACCGGCGTCGCACTGCAGCCCACCTTCGAGTTCCTCACCGCGGTGTTCGCGCTGATGCTGGTGGCCCACGTGGTCGGCGCACTGCAGCGCATCCAGCCCTGGACCGAGACCGCCGAGATCGGCATGTACGCGGCCCTGCTGCTCGTGACGCTGGCGTTCTTCCCGCGCGCGGCTGAGCGCGCGCGCCCGCGGCGCTCAGCCGATCCAGCCGCGCTGCCAGGCCATGCGCGCGAGCTCGAAGTCGCTGGCCGTGCCGAGCTTGGACTTGATCTGGTAGTGCACGTTGTGCACCGTCTTCACGCTCAGGCTCAGCGACTGCGCGATCTCCTGCGGCGTGCGGCCGCCCACCAGCAACCGCATCACCTCGAACTCGCGCGGCGACAGGCCGTGCGCGGCGCTGTCCTGCGGGTCGAGCAGGGCGCTGGCCACCTCGCCCGAGACATCCGGGCTCAGCACGCGGCGGCCCTGATTCACCTCGCGCACCGCAGCCACCAGCTGCGAGGGCGCGCTGCTCTTGGTCACGTAGCCCAGCGCGCCGGCGCGCAGCGCCTGCGCCACCCAGACCGCGTCGCGGTGCATGCTGAAGGCGAGCATGCGGCAGGCCTCGTCGCGCTGGCGCAGCCGGGCGATCAGTTCCAGCCCCCCCATGCCCGGCAGGCCCAGGTCGATCACCACCACCGCCGGCCGCAGCGCGCGCCACTGGTTCAGCGCCTCGCCGCCGTCGCCCGCCTCGGCCACCACGACGATGTCGCTCTGCAGCTCCAGCAGGCGCTTGTAGCCCTCGCGCACGATCGCGTGGTCGTCGACCAGCATCACGCGGATCGTCATGCCAGCGTCTCCTCCAGCGGTGGCAAGGGCAGCGTCACCGCCAGCCGCATGCCACCGGGCAGGCAGGGCGCCACGTCCAGCGTGCCGCCCAGCGCCGAGACCCGCTCGCTCATGCCCAGCAGGCCGTGGCCCGGCACCGGTACCGCCACGCCCAGGTGGCTGCCGTTGTCGGTCACCTCGATGCTCACCTGCCGCTCGGTGCAGGCGAGCCGCACGCGCGCCTGTGCAGCATCACCGTGGCGCACCGCGTTCGTCAGCGCTTCCTGCACGATGCGGTAGACATGCACCCGCATCGAGTCCGGGATGCGTTCTGTGTCGCCGTCGATCTCCAGCGTGGCGTGCAGGTCGCCCTGCGCGGCCCGGCGCCGCGGCTGCGCCACCAGCGCCTGCAGGGCCTGTGCGAGCCCGAAGCGGTCGAGCGCCGGAGGCCGCAGGTCCGACAGCACCCGCTGCAGGCCCTCGAGCAGGTGCTCGGTGGTGCGTGACATCGCGTCGGCGCTCGGCCGCAGCTGCGGCAGCGACTGGCCGGCCAGCGTGGACACCACCTCGGCCTCGGCCCACAGCGCGGCCAGGCTCTGACCCATCTCGTCGTGCAGCTCGCGCGCGAGGCGCCGGCGCTCCTCTTCGCGCACTTGCAGCAGCCGCTCGGTCAGCAGGCGCTGGCGCGCCGTGGTGGCGGCCCAGCGCGCCGCCAGCCGGTTGAAGCTGCCGGCGATGCTGCGCAGCTCGCTCAGCGCGAACGGCGGCAGCCGCACGCTCAGGTCGCCGCCCTCCAGCCGCGCCAGCGCCGTCAGCACCTCGTTGGCCGGGCGCAGCGAGCGGTCCACCAGCAGCGCCACCGCCGCCACCACCCCCACGAAGCCGAGCGCGAAGCCGCCCAGCACCAGCCAGCGCTGCCACAGCATCTGGCCGAGGCTGTCCCAGTTCGGCGTGACCACGATGGTTCCGGCGCGGATGCCGGCCTGCAACTGCAGCAGCCGCGTGGCCTGGGCGTTGCCGATCGCGCCGGCGCGCAGCCACGGCGCCAGCAGGCGCCCGGCGTCCGTCACCGGCTCCTCGGACAGGCAGGACTGCGCCAGCGGCCGGTCGCGCATCAGGTGCTGGACCTCGACGCAGAACGAGATGCGCCGTCCCAGCCGCTCCAGCGGCGTCAGCGGCACCTCGATGTCGATGCGGTCGAACGACGAGGTGCGTCGCGCCAGATCGTCGTTCAGCAGCTGCGCCACCAGCGACGCGGTGGCCGGCAGCTCGGCGGTCGCCGCCTGGCGCAGCACGCGCACCTCCCAGGCGGCCAGCGACAGCAGCACCGCCACGGCGATCAACACGATGCGCCAGATCAGCGCGCGCCGCAGGTGCAGCACCGGCCGCGCGCCGGTGTTGGTGCCGGGCGCGGCGAGCGGCGGCGCGGGAAGGACGGAAGGGGGCAGCGACATGGGCGGCACGGTGTGCCGCGCATCTTGCATCAAGCAGGCGGCCGGCCCGGGGCAGGTGCGTCGCGGAAGGCAGTTTGCCCGTGGGCCGCCGGCGGGCGCGCCACAAAAAGGGGTGCCCCCCGGGCACCCCCAAAAGCCGTCGGCTCAGCTCTCTAACAAAACGGATCGGATCAGAAGGTGTGGTTGATGCCCACGTTCAGCAGCGTCGTCCTGGCGTCCTGCGCCGGCACGCTGTTCCTCGACGAGATCGGCGACATGCCGCTGCATTTGCAGACGCGCCTGCTGCGCGTGCGGTCCGAGCACGAGGTGCTGCCGCTCGGCGCCGACCGGCCCATCCGCGTGGAGCTCCCGGTCATCGCCGCCTCGCACCGCGACCTGCGCCAGCTCATCGCCGCCGGCAGCTTCCGCGAGGACCTGTACGACCGCCTGTGCGGCGCCACGCTGCCGCTGCCGGCACTGCGCGACCGGCGCGATCTCGGCGACCTGTTCGAGCTGATCCTGCGCGAGGAAGCCGAGCACCTGGACACCCGCGCCTTCATCGCCGACGAGGCGCTGGAACTGCTGGACCCGCAGGCCGGGCAGAACCGCACCACCATCTACCGGCAGATGAAGCGCTTCGGCATCGTCTCGCCCACGCAGCTGCCGCCCGAGGGCGAACGCTCCTAGCGGGCCCTGGCTAGAATCGCGACTCCCACCCGTCATCGGGGAGTAGCCGCCCTGCATCCGTTGCAGGGGCTCGCGTCAACACACTTGGCCTGCAGGCCATGGTGCGAGCAGCTTCCACAGCCTGGCAAGACCTTTGACCGCACAGCCTCCGCGTGGCCGGAGAGGCCGTGTGGTCATTGCGTCATCCGGCCCAGGACCTCTCGCACGCATGGAAGCCTTTCTCGTCTCGACCGGCATCGTCGCCCTCGGTGAAATGGGCGACAAGACGCAGCTCCTCGCGCTGCTGCTCGCGGCCCGCTTCCGCCGCCCGCTGCCCATCATCCTGGGCATCCTGGTCGCCACCCTCGTCAACCATGCCTGCGCCGCCGCGGTGGGCGACTGGATCGCCCGCGCGCTGGGCCCCGACGTGCTGCGCTGGGTGATCGGCGGCTCCTTCCTCGCCATGGCCGCCTGGATGCTGGTGCCCGACCGGCTCGACGACGAGGCAGAGGGCAGCGGCCGCCTGCGCCTGGGCGTGTTCGGCACCACCGTGGTCGCGTTCTTCCTCGCCGAGATGGGCGACAAGACGCAGATCGCCACCGTGGCGCTGGCGGCGCGCTACACCGATCTGTGGGCGGTGGTGACCGGCACCACCTTCGGCATGATGCTGGCCAACGTGCCGGCGGTGCTGCTGGGCGACGGCGTGGCGAAGCGGGTGTCCATGAGGCTGGTGCACGGCATCGCCGCGCTGCTGTTCGCGGTGCTGGGCGTGCTGACGCTGTTCAACGTGGGCCATCTCCTCTGATCCACGGCGCCCTCCAGCGCCCCGTACACTCCCCCCGGGTGTCGGACCGCGAGCGCGGTGCGGCAGGTTCTTGCGAAGGTCGGGCCGCCTCGCGGTTGCTTCACGACCCTGCTGCCCATGACCGACCCCACGATCGACTGGATCGCCGCCGCCCTCTTCGGTGTGGCCCTCGTCCACACCTTCGCTGCCAAGCAGCTCGAGCGCCTCTCGCACCGCCATCCGCGCCACGCCGGCCTGTTCCACCTGCTGGGCGAGGTGGAGGTGGTGTTCGGCTTCTGGGCCATCGTGCTGGTGCTGGTCATGGCGCTCGTCGCCGGCCGCGGCGCGGCGCTCGACTACGCCGAATCGCGCAACTACACCGAACCGCTGTTCGTCTTCGTCGTGATGGTGGTGGCGGCCTCCCGGCCGGTGCTGCAAACCGTGATGCGTGCCGTGGGCGCGATCGCGCGGCTCGCGCCGCTGCCCACGCCGCTGGTGTCGGCCTGGCTGGGCCTGGCCGCGGTGCCCCTGCTCGGTTCGCTGATCACCGAGCCCGCCGCCATGACCATCGCGGCGCTGCTGCTCGCGCCGCTGGTGTTCCGGCCCGGCGTGCCCGAGCGCATCAAGTACCTGGCGCTGGGCGTGCTGTTCGTCAACGTGTCGATCGGCGGCACGCTCACCTCCTATGCCGCGCCGCCGGTGCTGATGGTGGCCGCCGCCTGGCAATGGGACAGCGCCTTCATGCTGGCGAACTTCGGCTGGAAGGCGGCGCTCGCCGTGCTGGTGAACGCCTCGGTGGCCGCCTTCCTGCTGCGCCGGCACCTGGTGGCCGGGCCCGACGAAGCGGGCACCGCCGGTGCGGAGCCGGTGCCGCTGGCGGTGGTGGGAGTGCACCTGGCGCTGTTGGCCGGCGTGGTGATGCTGGCCCATCACCCGGTGGCCTTCCTGGCGCTGTTCCTGCTGTTTCTCGGGTTCACGCAGGCCTACGCGCGCCACCAGGACCCGCTGATCCTGAAGGAAGCGCTGCTGGTGGGTTTCTTCCTCGCGGGCCTGGTGGTGCTCGGCGGCCTGCAGCGCTGGTGGCTGCAGCCCATCGTGGCGGGGCTGGAGCCGCTGGCGCTGTTCTTCGGCGCGCTGGCGCTCACCGCCGTGACCGACAACGCGGCGCTCACCTACCTGGCTCGCTCATCTCCGGCATCTCCGACGCGTCGAAGTACATGCTGGTGGCCGGTGCGGTGGCGGGTGGCGGGCTGACGGTCATCGCCAACGCGCCCAACCCGGCCGGCGTGGCGCTGCTCAAGCGCGGCTTCGCCGACGAATCGGTCGGCGCCGGCGGCCTGCTGCTCGGCGCCCTGGGCCCCACGCTGGTGGCTGCCGCCGCCTTCCTGCTGCTCTGACGCGCTAGCCCCTCACCCGCCTCAACGGCCCCCGCATCTGCTCGCCCAGGCGCTGCGCCAGCGCCGCGTCGGTGGCCGGCGAGGCGGCCAGGATGATCGTCACCGCCGGCAGCGCCGGAAAGCCCTGCTGCGGCGTGAGCACCACCGCGTCGGGCGGCACGCAGCTCTCGGCCACCACCGACACCGCGAAGCCGGTGCGCACCGCCGCCTGCACCGCCGCCATGCTGCGGCTGGTGCAGACGATGCGGTGCTCGCGCCGCCGCTTGCGCAGCTGCGCAAGCGCCCACTTGCGGAAGATGCAGCCCTCTGGGAACAGCGCCAGCGGCAGGCAGTCGGCGTACGCCACGTCGTGCTGGGCCGAGGCCGTCCACACCACGCGCTCGGTGCGCAGCACCACGCCCTCCTGGGTGTCGGTCTCGGCCGACAGGATGGCCAGGTCGAGCTGGCCGTCGGCCAGCAGCGGGCGCAGCTCGGCGCTGGGCGCGCACTGCACCTCCACGTGGGCGCGCGGCGCCAGCCGCGCCAGCGCCGCCAGCAGTGGCGCCATCAGCACCGGGATGTAGTCGTCGGGCAGGCCCACGCGCAGCGTGCCGCCGAACTCGGGCGCGCGGAAGTGCGCCAGCGCCTCGCTCTGCAGCGCCAGCATGCGCCGCGCGTAGCGCACGAGCTCGGTGCCGTCGTGCGTGAGCACCAGGCGCCGGCCCTGGCGCTCCAGCAGCGGCCGCTCCAGCGAGGCCGCCAGCTTGGCCAGGTGCACGCTCACCGCCGAGGGCGTCTTGTGCACCAGGTGGGCCGCGCCCTTGCAGCTGCCGGCGTCGGCAAACGCCACCAGCGTGCGGAGCTGATCGATGTCCAGCAGCATGGACGCTGAGTTTACGAAACGTGAACTGTCGCGCCACGAAGTTTTCGTTTTTCAGCGGCTTTCGATCCGCCTAGAGTGAAACGCTGACGTTCCCTTTTTCCCCCTTGTCTTCCAGGACGAACCCGACGATGTCACTGCTGCAACTGCGCAAGCTGGTGGTCCAGCTCGAGGAGATCCACACCGAGATCGGCCGCCCGGTCGACCCGCCCGCCCGCAAGGTGGTGGTGGCCGCCGTGGTGAAGAACCCCTATGCCGGCCGCTACGTGGAGGACCTTTCGCCGCTGTACGAGTTGGGCGCCGAGCTCGGCGACCTGCTGGGCCGCCGCGGCGTGCAGGCGCTGGGCGTGGCGCCCGACGCGGTGCAGAGCTACGGCAAGGGCGCCATCGTGGGCCTGGACGGCGAGATCGAGCACGCCGCGGCCATCCTGCACCCGAAGTTCGGCGCGCCGGTGCGCCGCGCGGTGCACAAGGGCGAGGCCATCATCCCCGGCAGCAAGAAGATGGGCGGGCCGGGCTCGCTGATCGTGATGCCGGTGACCAACAAGAACGACATCTGGAATTTCGACGACATGGATGGCGCGGAGATCGCCATCGCCGACGCGCCGCATCCCGACGAGATGCTGGTGGCGCTGGTGCTGGCCATCGGCGGGCGACCGCTCCATCGTGTGAGGAAGCCCGCATGAGTGCGAAGGAGACCTCCATGTTCTTCAAGGCCATCATCCTCCTCAAGCGTCGCGAGGACATGAGCGCGCAGGACTTCGCCGCGTGGTGGCTGGGCCAGCACGCCGCCCTGGCGCGCCAGCTGCCCGGCCTGCGCGGCCTGCGCTTCAACCTGGTGACGGCCGACGGCGAGGGCGCCATCGACGGCGTGTCCGAGCTGTGGTTCGACAGCAAGGAAGCCTTCGACGCCGCCTACGACACCAAGCACGGCCGCGCCGTGGCCGCCGACTCCATGGCCCACGTGTCGCGCCGCGAGCGGCTGTTCGTCGACGAACACACGCTGGTGGACACCGGCGTCTGAACCCGCGACCCCCGCAACCCACGGAGCCAGCCACATGGGCGACAGCCTCAACGCCGCGCTGCTGCAGCGCGACCACCGCCACCTGGTGCATTCGCTGCACAACGAGGCCGCCCACCTGGCCGGCAACGTGTGGGTGAAGGGCGAGGGCACCACGCTGACCGACGCCGACGGCAAGCGCTACATCGACGCCATGTCGGGCCTGTGGAACGTGACCCTGGGCTACGGCCGCCGCGAACTGGTGGACGCCGCCGCCGCGCAGATGGGCGAGCTGGCCTATGCCTCCGGCTATGCCGGCAGCACCAACCTGCGGGCGATGGAGCTGGCCGAGAAGCTGGCGGCCGACCGCGTGTACCCCAACATGCACCGCTTCTTCTTCACCTCCGGGGGCGGCGAGTCGACCGACAGCACCATCAAGACCGCGCGCTACTACTGGAAGGCGCAGGGCAACCCCGGCAAGTACAAGACCATCAGCGTGATGGGCGGCTACCACGGCGTGACGCTGGCTGCCATGTGCGCCACCGGCATGCCGGCCTACTGGCCGGCCTTCGAGCCGCGCATGCCGGGCTTCGTGCACATACCGAACCACGACGCCTACCGCTACACCGTGCCGCCCGGTGGCGACCCGGCCACCGCCGCGGCCGACGAGCTGGAGCGCGCCATCCTGGCCGAGGGCCCCGACACGGTGGCCCTGTTCATCGCCGAGCCGGTGATGGGCGGCGGCGCCTACGTGCCGCCGGCGGGCTACTTCCGCCGCATCCGCGAGATCTGCGACCGCTACGACGTGCTGTTCGCCACCGACGAAGTCATCACCGGTTTCGGCCGCACCGGCAAGCTGTTCGCGTTGGGCCACTGGGGCAGCGGCGTGCAGCCCGACCTGGTGCAGTTTGCCAAGGGCATCACCAGCGGCTACGTGCCGATGGGCGGCGTGGGCCTGTCCGACAAGGTGGCCGCGGTGTTCGACCGCCCGGGCGCCGACACCTGGATGCACTGCTACACCTACAGCGGCCACCCCGTGGCCTGCGCGGTGGCGCTGGCCACGCTGGACGTCATCGAACGCGAAGGCCTGCTGGCGCGCGCGCAGGTGCTGGGCGACCGGCTGCTGCGCGGCCTGCGCGGCGCGCTGAGCGACCACCCCAACGTGGGCGACATCCGCGGCCTGGGCCTCATCGCCGCGGTGGAGCTGGTGGAAGACCGCTTCTCCAAGAAGCCCTTCGACCCCGCCCGCAAGATGGGCCCACAGGTGCTGGCCCAGATGCGCCAGCGCGGCGTGGTCACGCGCGGCCGCGGCGACACCGTTTACCTGGGCCCGGCGCTGGTGAGCGACGAGGCCACGATCGACCGGATCGTGGAGGCGGTGGCGGAGGGGGTGGGGGCGGTGTTGCCTGCTGCTTGAGCGCCCCTCACGTCGCGCGCTGAGCGCGAGCGGGATCGAAACGCCTTCTTCTTTTCACGGCGTCGGGTACTCACCCGACTCCTTGGTCATTTGGGCCGCCTAAACGCCACTGCGCATCGGCATCGAACGGGCCTTCTCCAGGGCTTAGCGCAGGTGCTGGCGTCCACGCAGGGGTTGCGTTAGATCAACGGCGCCAGTACGGTCGCGCATGTCGAAATCTAGTTCAGCTGACAGTCGCCGCTACGCGGAAGACAACCTGCATTCATAGCGAAAGCAGGTGGGCTGTATGAAATGCGAGAAGTCTGCTAGCTTGCGCTGCGAGCACGCCGCACAAGCTTGCTTGAGCGGACATGCACACAGCGCAGCGTGAGCCAACAGCAGACAAGCCGCATCGCGCAGCCAGCCGAGCATTAGAGGAATAGTTGATTCATGCCCCGCGTCGATGCACCCGAACCTGTCGTTCGAGCGGACGACCCGCTGCGCGGGCGCCGCTCAACTATTTAGTTTGGCCCCAGAAACCGGTCACTTGCCCATGAGCATTCCAAAGCCGATCGAGTTCCTTCTCAGCGTGCCGCTCTACGCACCGGTGGCGTACGAAGGCGAGCAGGTCTGGGAAGTCCTCGATGTGCTGTACCTCAACGGCACATACGACAGCTTCTGCGTGAAGTGCAAGCGCGAATCGACCTTCAAGGTCACCGCTTCAGACCGGCCTGACGAGTACAAGCGCAACCTCGCGCGCGAGAAACTGGAGCATCAGCACGGGATCAACCCCAAGCACCCGCGCTTGCAATCGGACGTGTACTACGTTGCAGCGAAGTGCACAAGACATGAGGCTCATAGGCAAGACTTCCTGTTTTTCATTGACTACCAAGTCATCCCAACCGATTCTGGTCCGCCGGGCGTCCAGTGGACGTTCCAGAAGATCGGTCAGCAGCCTTCTTATGGTGACCTTCACCTTCTTCAGGTCAAGAAGTACACGCATGTTCTGTCAAAGGCCCAGCTAGGTGAGCTTACCCGGGCGATAGGCTTAGCCTCGCATGATGTTGGCGTTGGCGCGTATGTTTACTTGCGTCGCATCTTTGAGACTTTGGTGGAGGAGGCGCACACCGTAGCAAAGGAGGCGAATGGCTGGGATGAGGAAACCTACGCTCGCTGCAGAATGGGCGAGAAGATCGCGATGCTCAGAGCCTACCTACCCGCCTTCTTGGTGGATCACCCGGGCATGTACTCTCTGCTAAGTAAAGGCATCCACGAACTCTCTGAGGAAGAATGCCTTAAGCACTTCGCGACACTCCGTCTTGGCATCGAACTCATACTTGATGAACGCCTTGAGGCGCGCGAACGTGCGAACAAAATCTCAGCAGCTAAGGCCGCCATCCAGAAGGCGCTTGGTGGCGCTGGGGCCTAACCCCTCGCTCAAGCTGACCCGCCACGGCAGGCTTTGTAAGCCCGGCCTGAGCCAGTCGTACTATCGACTCAGTCCGGGCTTACAACGCCTGCCTCCGCGGGCAGCTTAGCTCGAACGTTAGGCCGCATGAACTCCGTCCCGTCCGACGATCCCGAGTACGTCATTCCCCGGCTTCGCTGGCGCAACACAGCACGACTCGTAGGTAGTCTCTTGCCAGTTGCCCTGTTCGTCATTGTGGGCGCACTCTTCGCACTGCCGTCGGCCAGCGACGCTTGGTCAGGTACACATGGCTCTTTGGCATCATGAGCTGGTTTGTCATCATGGCTTGCGCTTTGTACCTCTCATTCGTTCCCTGCCCGAAATGCGGCAAGCGCTTCCACGTCGCGCCTGACAGCACGCACTGGAATCACTTCACTAGCCAGTGCATGAGCTGCGGCATCAGCATCTGGGCAAGGTCGCTCAAGTAGGCTTCATGGTAGAAGGGCCGCGAGTGATCGGTGGTAGTAGCTTGGGTAGTTGCGCCTTGTCGCTTGTCGCCCTTTGCGGGTCTACGACGTCAGGGGGCTCTAATGCGGCCTAACCATTCGGTCAAGCGGACAGCCTCCGGGGTACCGGGTTCTGCCGCTTACCTCAAACGTTAGATGACAGTCACGTCGATGCGCGAACCTAGATCAAACGCCAAATGCCCATGCGATAGCGGACTTCGATACGGCTCATGCTGCAAAGGAAAGGCGTTCAAATGGGTGGTGGACAAAGACGGGGACTGCCACAAACGAGTTCCTCTCGTTCCAGAAGCAGTGGAGATTCTGGAGCGCGCGGAGGAAGACTTTTGGCGCATATTCAACCGAGCGCCCTCGAAAGGAAGTGACCCTGTTTTCCTATGGAAGTACCTCGTGTCAGAGGAGGAGTTGGAGCGGCAAGCGGTTGACGCGATGCAGCGAGCGGAGGTCCGTCCGCACATCATTCACGCCTACCGAAAAACAGGGGGTCTATTGATATCGCGCGAGAACGAAAAGCTCGCGACAACGAAAGATTTGGCTGATTGGAATGCTGCAATCGATCAATACTTTGAGCTAGAGCGAAATCCGCCGCCAGAACACCCAATAGATGCGCTTTTACGCTCGTTCGAGATGGAACTCGACCATTGCATCATCTGCTTCGGATATGTTCTAGAACACGGCTTGAAGCGGAATGCAAAACGGATTCGCTCATCGAGCGCCCATTTTTCGTGGACGACTACGCGCTGATCTGCGCGGCGAAGAGCATGAAGACTCTCCGAGCAATCAAGGTCCTTCTATCTGAAAACATTGGTGCTGACGGCCTATCACTAGCGAGGCATCTTCTAGAAAACTACTTTCATATCACCTATGCGATTTCCCGTCCTGAGATGCTGAAGCACCTCACCGATGCTCAGATTGGCCTAAAGCTTGGGACTCATGACTTCGCGAGAACAGCGAATGGGCGCATCGACTCCCGAAGGATTCTGCGGAAGGAGGACGGGGAAGAGTACATCGGACACATCTCGTACTACAAGATGGCGGAGAGCAGTTCACACCTGGAGGATCTGGAGCTCTTTGACTACCTATACAGCTTCCTCTCAGAGTACACGCATCCGTCAGTCTCTGGATTTCGCCTAGGG
>NZ_AZSN01000112.1:0-11917 GCF_000576225.1 Methylibium sp. T29-B
CCGAGCGGATCGCGCCGCCGCCGGTGTGATGTCCGCCGCTGCGGCCCATGCTGCCGCCAGCCGCACGACGGCCCTGGTCCTGCTCGCGCGCCAGCTCGAGCAGGGCGCGGCGCTCCTCGTCGTCGCCGAGCGAGAAGTCTTCCCACCACTCGGCCAGCTCGGGCTCCACCTCGCCGGTGTCGGCGCGCAGGCGCAGGAAGTCGAAGCCGGCGCGAAAGCGCGGCTGCTCCACCAGGCTCAGCGGCGTGCTGCCGCTGCGGCGCTCGAAGCGCGGCTGCATCATCCAGATCTCGCGCATGTCGGTACCGAGCTTGCCGCGGCCCGAGATGTCGCCGATGCGCATGTCGAACACGCCGTCGATCGCCAGCTGCAGCGCCGGGAACGGTGGCTCGCCCTGGGCCTTGGCGCGCTCCCAGCCCACCAGCACCTCGTGCCACAGCAGGCAGGCGAGCAGGAAGCTCGGTGCGACCGGCTTGTCCTCGCCGACCCGGCGGTCGGTGTCGGCCAGCGCGGCGTCGATGAAGGCGGCGCGGGCCGGGTTGCGCCCGGCGTCGGCCAGCACCGCGTCGAGCAGCGGGAAGATGCCCGGCGCGTCGGGGCCTGACCCGAGCAGACCCTGCTTGCGCAACTGGGCGATCGAGGCCAGCGCATGGCCGGTCTGTAGCAGCTTGATCATCTCGTCGAACAGCCGCGAGATCGGCACCGCCTCGAGCAGGGCCGCGCAGTCGCGCATCGGCGCGCGCGTCTTGGGCTCGATCTCGAAGCCCAGCTTGGCCGCGAAGCGCACCACTCGGATGATGCGCACCGGGTCCTCGCGGTAGCGCGTGACCGGGTCGCCGATCATGCGCAGCACGCGCTTCTTCGCGTCGGCGATGCCGCCGTGGTAGTCGACCACGATCTGCGTCTGCGGGTCGTAGTAGAGCGCGTTGACGGTGAAGTCGCGCCGCGCGGCGTCTTCGTGCTGGGGCCCCAGACGTTGTCGCGCAGCACGCGGCCGCTGGCGTCCACCACGTGGCTCTTGCCGGACAGCTCGGCCTTGGAGGTCTTCTCGTTGCCGGCCACCTGCTCGGCCGCGGCCGCGTCGAGGTAGGCGCGGAAGGTCGACACCTCGATGACCTCGTGTTCGCGCCCGCGGCCGTAGACCACGTGCACGATGCGGAAGCGCCGCCCGATGATGAAGGCGCGGCGGAACAGGCCCTTGACCTGCTCCGGCGTGGCGTTGGTGGCGACGTCGAAGTCCTTGGGCCGCAGGCCCAGCATCATGTCGCGCACCGCGCCGCCGACGATGTAGGCCTCGTAGCCGGCCTCGTGCAGCGTGGCCACCACCTTCAGCGCGCGGTCGTCGACCAGCGCCGGGTCGATGCCGTGCTCGGCCTGCGCCACCTCGACGCGCTTGCCGGCCTTGGCCTGGCCCTTGCCGGGGCGGGCGGCGCTGGGTTCGCCGTCGTCGCCCTTGCCGAGCAACTTGTTGATGAGTCTCTTGATCATGGGAACAGTTTCAGTAGGGGCCACCCGCGTTCACGGGCGATCGCCTCGAGCGCCGGCGAGGGGTTGGTCGCGACCGGGTGGGTCGCGAGTTCGAGCAGCGGCAGGTCGTTGGTCGAGTCGCTGTAGACGGTGACGCGCTCGGAGTCTTGCACACGCCGGCCCAGGCCGTGCAGCCACTGCTGCACACGCACCGTCTTGCCCTCGCGGAACGACGGCGTGCCGTGGATGCGGCCGGTGACGGCGCCGGCCGCGTCGCGCTCGAGTTCCACCGCGATCAGCGTCTCGACGCCGAAAGCTGCCGCGATCGGCCGGGTGACGAACTCGTTGGTCGCGGTGACGATGGCCGTCAGCTCCCCACGCTGCTGGTGCTCGCGCACCAGTGCCAGCGCCTCGGGCCGGATCGCCGGGCGGATCAGCTCGCGCATGAAGCGATCGTGGGCTGCCGCCTGCTCGGCGGCCGGGCGCCCGCGCCATGCGCGGGTGGCGAACTCGACGTACGCCGCGATGTCGAGCGTGCCATCCTGGTACTGCGCATAGAAGCGTCGTTGGCGCGCCGCTGCTCGGGACCGTCGGCCCAGCCCAGCGCCACGACGAACTCGCCCCAGGCGTGGTCGGAATCCAGCGGCAGCAGCGTGTGGTCGAGATCGAACAGGCAGAGATTCATGCACCTTCCTTCGTGGTCTGCTCGGCCAGCATGCGCTTGAGCAGGGGCACGGTGACCGCGCGCTGCTCGCTGAGCGCAAATTCGTCCAGCGCGTCCAGCAGCGCCATCAGCGAGCCGAGATCACGCGCGAAACGGGTCAGCAGATAGCCCGTCACGTCGTCCGACAGCGCGATGCCGCGGCGGCCTGCCTCGCGCTGCATCGTGACGCGCATCTCCGCCTCGGAGAGCGGCAGCAGCTGGAACACCGGCCCCCAGCCCAGGCGCGTGCGCAGGTCCTCGCGCACCGGCAGGTCGACCGGCGGCAGGCGCCCGGCCGCGACCACCGGCACACGGTGCGTCGCGGCCTCGACGAACAGCGCGAAGGCGGCGTGCTGCCGGGCAGCGTCGAAGTCGTCGCAGCCGTCGAGCAGCACCAGGTCGACGCCTTCGCCCCAGGTCCAGGGCGTCTCGAGCGACGGACCGAAGGCACCGACGCGCCGGCCCTGCACCGCCGCCTCGCGGGCCAGCGCACGCAGCAGGTGGGTCTTGCCGGCACCGGCCGGCCCCCACAGGTAGAGCGGGGTCGGCGAGGCCGATGCCGCGCGCACGGCGCCGACGGCCGCCGCATTGGCGCCCACCGCGAAGTTCTCGAAGCTCTGCACCGGGCCGGGCCCGAGCTGCAAGGGCAGTTGCTTCATGCGGACGGCATCACCCCTGGTACAGCGGACTGCTGAGGTAGAGCGCCTTCAGGCGCTGGAAGGCCACCACGCCGACCGCGCTGACCGGCAGCGCCACCAGCACGCCGATGAAGCCGAACAGCTGGCCGAAGGCCAACAGCGCGAAGATGACGGTGATCGGGTGCAGGCCGATGCGCTCGCCGACCAGCCGCGGCGTGAGGTAGAAGCTCTCGACCACCTGGCCCAGGCCGTAGACCACCGCCACCGCGACGATGCCGTACAGCCCGCCGAACTGCAGCAGGCCGACCAGCAGCGCCAGCGCCAGGCCGAGCCCGAAGCCCACGTAGGGGATGAACACCGCGACGCCGGTGAACACGCCCACCGGCAGGGCCAGGTCGAAGCCGAACAGCGCCAGGCCGATGCTGTAGAAGGCCGCCAGGATGCCCATCACCAGCAGCTGGCCCCGCAGGTACTGCCCGAGCATGCGATCGCAGTCGCCCATGAAACTGTCGAAGCCGGGGCGACGGCGCGGCGGTACCAGCGCCTGCACGCGGGCCACGATCTGCGGCCAATCGACCAGCACGTAGTACAGCACCAGCGGCAGCAGCACCGCGCCGCCCAGCAGGCCCAGCATGAAGCTGCCGCCGATGCGCAGGGAATCCAGCGCGGTGGCGATCCAGCTCTCAGTGTTGTCGCCCACGTGGCCGAGGATGAAGGCCTTGATGCTGGCCACGTCGAGCGACACGTCGACGCCGAAGCGCGCCAGCGTCGGCTGCAACCAGCGATCCAGCCGCGTCAGCAGCTCCGGGATCTGGTCGCGCAGCACCGGCAGCTCCTTCACGAAGATGGGCACGATCAGCAACAGCACCGCCAGCAGCACCAGCAGGGCCAGCACCTCCACCAGCAGGGCGGCCAGCGGCCGCGGCACGCGCCGGCGCGTCAGCCCGTCGACCAGCGGGTTGAGCGCATAGCCCAGCACCGCGGCGATGACGAAAGGCGTGAGCACCGGCCCCAGCAACCACAGCGCGAGCGCCAGCGCAGCTCCGATGACGAGCCAGGCCAGGCTCTGCTTTTGGGCGGCGGTCAGGGTCATGGGTGAGGTCGTGAACGGGCGACGAGGCGGGCGACGCGCAGCCGGCGTCGGCAAGTGGGCGGCCCCTGCCTGGCGGGCCGCTCCGGCGAAAGACGGATTTTATGGGGCGCCCCGGCCGTGCCGGGATCGCTCCGCGGCGGATCAGTGCAGGCGCGGCCGGCCCTGCGCCCGCAACTCGGCTGCGCGCTCGGCGATCGCGCGCCGGTCCTCGGCCTGCGGGCTGTGCGCCACATACGCGTCCAGGTCGTCGGCAGCGGCCTCCCAGACGCCCAGTTCGGCCTGGGTCAGGCCACGATCGCGCCGCTCGTCCCATTCGCGCGGCAGCAGCAGCACCAGCCGCTGCTGCACCGCCAGCAGGCGGGGCCAGTCCTCGGACGCGCGGTGGATCTCCTTCAGGTTGCGCAGCAGCCGCGCGAGCACCTCGCGCGGCGACGCCGCCTGCAGGAACAGGCCCAGCGGCATGTCGAACTCGCCCTGCAGGCCCTGGCGCCGCTTGTAGGGCACCAGGCGCTCGTCGAGTTCGTCGCGCGACAGCGACTGCCCGGAGAAGGGATCGAGGATCACCTCGCCCTGCGGCATCCTCACCTTGACCAGGAAGTGGCCGGGGAAGGACACCCCGCGCGCGGTCAGCCCCACCTGTCCGGCGAACTCGAGATAGATGATCGCGAGCGAGATGGGGATGCCGCAGCGGGTGCGCAGCACCTCGTGCACATAGCTGTTGCCGCTGGCGTAGTAGTCGTTCAGGTTGCCGGCGAAACCCAGCTCCTGGAAGAAATAGCGGTTCAGGAAGCGCAGCTTCTGGACCGGTGGCGCGTCGGCCGGGATGCGGCGCTTGAGCCGATCGGCCAGCGCATCGAGTTCCGCCAGCACCGACTGGCTGTCGAGCAACGGGTGCTCGTCCTGGGCGATCGAGATGGCGGCCTCGGTGAGCGAGAGGCTGGCGTCGTCGGCCACCAACGCGGCGAAATGCTCGAGCGCGGTGGGCACCTCGACGGAAAACGGTGCGGGCATGCACCGAGTCTAGAGCGGATCGTCAGCGGCGGCGAGCCGACCCCGGCCCGCCGCCCGGGCGCAGCCTCAGTTGCTCAGTTCCTTCTTCGCTTCCTTGGTGGCGTCCTTGATCTTGTCGCCGGCCTTCTCGACCTGATCGCCCACCTTCTCGGCGGCGTTGTCGATCTGCTTGCCGGCGCGCTCGGCCGGGCCTTCGGCGGGCTGGCAGGCGGCCAGCGCGAACAGAGTGCTCAGGGCCATCACGGCGAACGTGGAACGGGCGGTGTTCATGGGCTTCTCCTCGGTGTGCTTGGGTGCCGGTTGGGTTCGGTTCTGCGAGGCCACCGCGCATGCGCTGCGACCTGGAAGCACTGTAGGCAGCCGGCTCCGGCCTGTCGGCCGGACGCTGGCGCGACGCCCTGTAGGCGGCGTCCTACCGGAACCGCTTCAGCCGCGGCGCGCGAAGTGCCGCACCCGCACGCCCAGCGCCAGCAGCGTGCCGAAGTACAGCGCCGCCGCCGCCAGCAGCACGGCCGCCAGCGTGCCGGCCCGCTGCAGCTCGCGCGCGCCGAGCGCCACCCAGTCGAAGGTCTGGGCCGCCCAGGTCAAGCCGGCCCCCATCAGCAGGCTCGCGACCAGCACCTTGCTGCCGAACGCCAGCCAGCCCGGCGCCGGCCGCCAGCTGCCGCGCCGGTACAGACCGATCAGCAACCAGAGGGCATTGACGAGCGCGCCGCAACCGATCGACAGCGCCAGGCCGGCGTGGCCGAGCCGCGGCACGAACAGCAGGTTCAGCAACTGGGTGAGCACCAGCACCACGATCGCCACCTTGACCGGCGTGCGGATGTCCTGCTTGGCGTAGAAGCCCGGCGCCAGCACCTTCAGCGCCACCAATCCCAGCAGGCCGGCGCCGTAGCCGCGCAACGCGGTGACGGTCTGGTGCACGTCGAAGGCGCTGAAGGCGCCGCGGTGGTAGAGCACCGACACCAGCGCCTCGGGAAACACGATCAGCGCCACCGCACAGGGCAGCGCCAGCAGCACGACCAGGCGCAGGCCCCAGTCCAGCAGCGCGGCGTAGCGCTCGCTGCCGCCCTCGGCCTGCGTGGCCGACAGCTGGGGCAGCAGCACCACCCCGAGCGCCACGCCCAGCAGCGCGGTCGGAAATTCCATCAGCCGGTCGGCATAGGTCAGCCACGACACCGCACCGGCGCCGATCTGCGTGGCGATCTGCGTGTTGATCAGCAGCGAGATCTGGGCGACCGACACGCCCAGGACCGCCGGCGCCATCTGCTTCAGCACGCGGTGCACGCCGGGGTGGTGCCAGGCGCTGCGCAGGCGCGCCACCGACAGGCCGAAGCTGGGCAGCGCGCCGACGCGCTTCAAGGCCGGCAGCTGCACGGCGAGCTGCAGCACGCCGCCGACCATGACGCCCAGCGCGAGCGCGTAGATCGGCTCGATGCCCCAGGCCTTGAAGTACGGCACACCCCACCAGGCGGCGGCGATGAACGACAGGTTCAGCAGCACCGGTGTGGCCGCCGGCACCGCAAAGCGCTTCCAGGTGTTCAGGATCCCGGCCGACAGTGCGACCAGCGACATGAAGCCGATGTAGGGGAACATGAAGCGCGTCATGGCGACCGCGAGGTCGAAGCCGCCGCTCTTCTGCAGACCCTGCGCCATCACCCACACCAGGACCGGCGCGGCGACCACGCCGAGCACGCAGGTCACGAGCAGCGCCCACAGCAGCACGGTGGCCACGGCATCGATCAGCGCGTGCGTCACCTCGTCGCCATCGCGCGCGCGACTCTCGGCCAGCAAGGGCACGAAGGCCTGCGAGAACGCGCCCTCCGCGAACAGCCGGCGCAGCAGGTTGGGGATGCGGAAGGCCACGTTGAAGGCATCCGTCATCACGCTCGCGCCGAACGCCGCCGCCACCATCTGCTCGCGCACCAGCCCGGTGATGCGCGACGCCAGCGTCAGCAGGGAGACGGTCGACGCGGCGCGCAGCAGGTTCATGGAGAGGATGGGTTGGCCGATCGCGGGTCGAGAGCGGGGCAGACGGGCAGGATGGGTGCGCGAGTATAGAAGTGCCTACTAACGTCGGTTCACGCCGGCCCCTGGCCCCGTGGACGACCTCGGGGCCGGTGATATACTCGCAGGCTTTCCCCCCGGAACCCCGTCACACAATGGCCACCTCTTCCAAAGTCAAGAAATCGGTCCGCATCGCGTCGGGCCGCAAGCGCGTGCGTCAGGACGTCCGCCTGAACGCCGCCAACACCTCGCTGCGCTCGAAGTTCCGCACCGCCATCAAGGGCGTGCTCAAGGCCGTGGCCACTGGCGACAAGGCCAAGGCCGGTGAAACCTTCAAGTCGGCCCAGAAGGTGATCGATTCGATCGCCGACAAGGGTCTGTTCCACAAGAACAAGGCGGCTCGCTACAAGAGCCGCCTGTCGGCCAAGATCAAGGCGCTGGCGGCCTGAAACCGCATCCGGGTGGGAAACGAGAAGGGCTCCGCAAGGAGCCTTTTTTCATGGGGCCTCAGCGACCGGGCCGCGGGCTTGCGGCCGGAGGCGCGTCGGGCAGCAGGCAGGCGTCGACCACCTGCAGCTGGTTGTCGCGCGCGAAGTTCATGACGAAGTCCCAGGCCATCGGCTCCAGCTCGCGCAGCGCCTCGTTGACGACCACACACTTGATGCCGTTGATCACGTTCGGCACGCAGTAGGGCGAATAGCCGACGTAGGCCGCGCGGCCCATCTGCGCGCCGCCGGGGCGGAAGCTGGACATCGCGCCGGCCAGCCGCTCGGCCCAGTCGCTGGGGCGGAAGCTGCGCCCGTCCAGGGTCAGGCCCTGGATGAAGACTTCTCTCGGTTTGGAGCGTTCGGGTGTGGGCACGGACAGGCGCAGACGGGGCACCGCTGGGAGCGGCCATGGACAACGCTATTGTGCTGCAGTGCAGCAGGTGCAATCGGCAAATCGGTGCGAGCCAGCAAGACGCATGGCGTCGCTGCGTTGTCGTCGGGCATCCGTAGAATCTCGCAGGCGCAGCATCCGTGACGGACTGCGCCTTTTTCATTCAAGGAAGCCGCTCATGAACGCGCCCGAAGTCCCGAAGCCGCCGCCGTCCCCCCACGTGATGAACACCTACGGCCGCCTGCCGTTCGCGCTGTCGCATGGCCAGGGCTGCCGCGTGTGGGACACCGAAGGCCGCGAGTACCTCGACGCGCTGGGCGGGATCGCCGTCAACACCCTGGGCCACGCCCACCCGAGGCTGGTGCCGGCGCTGACCGACCAGATCGGCAAGCTGATCCACTGCTCGAACTACTACCAGGCGCCGCTGCAGGAGCAGCTCGCCGCCAGGCTGTGCGATCTGAGCGGGCTGACCAATGCCTTTTTCTGCAGCACCGGGCTGGAGGCCAACGAGGCCGCGTTGAAGATCGCGCGCAAGTTCGGTCACGACAAGGGCATCGACCGCCCGGAGATCATCGTCTACGAGAAGGCCTTTCACGGCCGCTCGATCGCCACGCTGTCGGCCACCGGCAACCCCAAGGTGCAGGCCGGCTTCGGGCCGCTGGTGGAGGGCTTCGTGCGGGTGCCGCTGAACGACGTGGCGGCGATCGAGGAAGCGGCCCAGACGCGGCCGAACGTGGTGGCGATCTTCCTCGAGGTGATCCAGGGCGAGGGCGGCATCAACCCCGCCACCGTGCCCTACCTGCAGGCGCTGCGCCGCCTGTGCGACGAGCATGACTGGCTGCTGATGCTCGACGAGGTGCAGTGCGGCATCGGGCGCACCGGCAAGTGGTTCGCCCACCAGTGGGCCGGCATCCAGCCCGACGTGATGCCGCTGGCCAAGGGCCTGGCTCGGGCGTGCCGGTCGGCGCAGTGGTGTGTGGCCCACGCGCGGCCGGCGTGCTCGGCCCGGGCAACCACGGCACCACCTTCGGCGGCAATCCGCTGGCGATGCGCGCCGGTATCGAGACGCTCGCCGTGATGGAACAGGACCGCCTGCTCGAGAACGCCGCGACGGTGGGCGAACGGCTGCGCGCCGGGCTGGCGCGCGAACTGGCCGACCTGAGCGGGCCGGACGGCGTCACCGAGATCCGCGGCCAGGGCCTGATGATCGGCATCGAGCTGGCGCGCCCGTGCGGCGAGCTGCTCGGCCGCGCCGCCGAGGCCGGCCTGCTGCTCAGCGTGACCGCCGACCGCGTGATCCGGCTGGTGCCGCCGCTGATCCTCAGCGCAGCCGAGGCCGATCGGGTCGTGGCGATCCTGTGCCCGCTGATCCGCCGCTTCCTCGCCGAGCCGCCGAAGCCGGCCGCCTGAGCCGTGCACCGCCCCTCGACCTCCGCCCGACCGAGCGCCATGAAACCCGGCTCCAGCCTCATGAAGCACTACCTGCAGTTCAAGGACCTCCGCGCCGAGGAGTACGCCTACCTGTTCGAGCGCGCCGCGATCATCAAGCGCCGCTTCAAGAACTACGAGAAGTACACGCCGCTGTTCGACCGCACGCTGGCGATGATCTTCGAGAAGGCCAGCACCCGCACACGCGTGAGCTTCGAGGCCGGCATGTACCAGATGGGCGGCTCGGTGGTGCACCTGACCACCGGCGACAGCCAGCTCGGCCGCGCCGAGCCGGTGGAGGACAGCGCACGCGTCATCAGCCGCATGGTCGACCTGGTGATGATCCGCACCTTCGAGCAGGCCAAGCTCGAGCGCTTCGCCGCGCATTCGCGGGTGCCTGTGATCAACGGCCTGACCAACGAATTCCACCCCTGCCAGATCCTGGCCGACCTGTTCACCTACATCGAGCACCGCGGTACGCAGGACGGCGGCGCGAAGGCGGCCGACTGCCTGCGCGGCATGGTCGTGGCCTGGGTCGGCGACGGCAACAACATGGCGCACACCTGGCTGCAGGCCGCCGAGATCCTGGGCTTCACGGTGCACGTCAGCACACCCGGCGGCTACGAGATCGACCCGGTCGTGGCCGGCATCTCGGGCACCCACTGCTACAAGGTCTTCGCCGACCCGATGGATGCCTGCCGTGGCGCCCACCTGGTGACCACCGACGTGTGGACCAGCATGGGCTACGAAGCCGAGAACGAGGCCCGCAAGCAGGCCTTCGCCGATTGGTGCGTGGACCGCGAGATGATGGCCGCGGCGCGCCCGGATGCGCTGTTCATGCACTGCCTGCCGGCCCATCGCGGCGAGGAGGTCGAGGCCGAGGTGATCGATGGCACGCAGTCTGTGGTCTGGGACGAGGCCGAGAACCGCATGCACGTGCAGAAGGCCCTGATGGAGTACCTGTTGCTCGGCCGCATCGGCTGAGCCGGCAGGCTGCGGCGTCGCCCGACGGTGCACTGCCATGAAGCTCGCGCTGCTGACCGACCTGCACGCCAACCGCGAAGCCTTCGAGGCCTGCCTGGGCGCGGCCGCCTCCTGCGGAGCGACCGACTACGCGATCCTCGGTGACCTGGTCGGCTACGGCGCCGACCCGGCCTGGGTCGTCGACCGGGTGCGCGCGCTGGCCCGCAATGGCGCCATCGTGCTCAAGGGCAACCACGACGAGTCCGCCGTGCAGGGGCCGCGACCGACGATGGTCGACGACGCGCGCCGTGTCATCGCCTGGACCCGGGCGCGGCTCGACGCCGATCAGCTCGCCTTCCTCGACGCCCTGCCGTTCACCGTCGAGCGGGACGGCTGCGGCTTCGCCCACGCCAACACCTGGGCCCCGGCCGGCTGGGAGTACGTGACCAGCCGGCACGACGCCGTGCGCTGCCTGCAGGCCACTGCAGCGCGCCACGTGTTCATCGGCCACGTGCACGAACCGCGGCTCTACCACCTGGCCGGCACCGGCAAGTCCGGTGATTTCGTGCCGGTGCCCGATGTCGAGATCCCGGTGCCGGCGCACCGGCAGTGGCTGGTGCTGCCGGGTTCGGTGGGCCAGCCGCGCGACGGCGATCCGGCAGCCTGCTGGGCGCTCTTCGACACCGACACGCGCAGCCTGTGCTTCCACCGCGTGCCCTACGACCACGAGACGGCGGCCTCGAAGGTGCGCGAGGCCGGCCTGCCGGATCGCCTGGCCGATCGGCTGATCGAGGGTCGATGAGCGGCAGCGCCGGTCCCGTGCCGCTGCAGCCGGGCGCCGTGGTCGACGGCTTCCGGCTCGAGGAGCACCTGCACCAGGGCGGCATGGCCAACCTGTGGCGCGTCACCCACCCGGACCACGCGCAGCCGATGCTGATGAAGCTGCCGCGCATCAAGGGCGGCGAGGACCCGGCCACCATCGTCGGTTTCGAGGTCGAGCAGATGATCCTGCCGCGTCTGCAGGGGCCGCACGTGCCGCGCTACGTGGCGCAGGGCGATTTCACCGCGCAGCCCTACCTGGTGATGGAACAACTGCCGGGCGAGTCGCTGCGCCCGCGGCTGGACCGCGCGCCGCTGCCGATCGACGAGGTGGTGACCATCGGCGCCAAGGTCGCCACCGCGCTGCACGACCTGCACCGCCAGCACGTGATCCATCTCGACGTGAAGCCGAGCAACATCCTGTTCCGCCGCGACGCCGAAGGCCGCGAGGCCGAGGCGGTGCTGGTGGACTTCGGCCTGTCGCGCCACGACCACCTGCCCGATCTGCTGGACGAGGAGTTCACGCTGCCGATGGGCACCGGCCCCTACATGTCGCCGGAGCAGATCCAGTTCGTGCGCGACGAGCCGCGCAGCGACCTCTACGCGCTCGGCGTGATGCTCTACCACCTGACAACCGGCGAGCGCCCGTTCGGCCAGCCGACCAGCATCGCCGGCCTGCGCCAGCGGCTCTATCGCGAGCCGGTGCCGCCGCGCGTGCTGCGCCCCGACTGCCCACCGTGGCTGCAGGAGATCCTGCTGCGCTGCCTGGAGCCGCGCGCCGACAAGCGCCACGACACCGCGGCCCAGCTGGCCTTCGACCTGATGCACCCGCAGCAGGTGCCGCTGACCGCCCGGGCCGAGAAGCGCGAGCGCGCCGGGCGCCTGCGGGCGCTGCGCCGCTGGTTCGCG
>NZ_AZSN01000113.1:0-11916 GCF_000576225.1 Methylibium sp. T29-B
CCGCCGGCGCCCGCCCGCAGCGGCGGCGCGCGCAGCGCGGCGCGCTCGCGCTGTGCCTGCAGCTGCGACAGCTGCTGGGCCAGCAGCTCGTCGAACTTCAGCCGCTGCCAGGCCGGGTGGCTGTGGTCCTCCAGCGTCGCCAGCATCACCTCGGGCGCCGGGTGGTGCAGAAACAGCAGGGCCTGCTTCAGGCTCGGCAAGCCGGCCGGCACGCTGCCGGGCGGCAGCAACTCATCGAGCGGCGCGCGTGTCAGCGCCGAGCTCACCGCCTTGCGCAGGTAGGCCTGAGGCAGCTGCGCGCTGGCCGGGTAGACCGGCGTCAGCGCGGTGGCCAGCGGCGTGTCGTCGTTCACCGCCTTGAAGCTGGGGTGCACCATCTCGCGGCCGAGGAAACCGCCGCGCAACTCGCCGCGCACGCGCAGGCGCGCGCCGACCGCCAGCGTCTTCTGGTGCGAGGGGTAGAAGTGCAGGAAGCGCAGCACCAGCTCGTCGCTGTCATCGGCCAGCCGCACGATGAGCTGGCGGCGCGGTCGCAGCTCGACGCGGCTGTCGCGCACGCGGCCCTCGACCTGCACCGTCTCGCCCTCGTGCGCCGCGGCGATCGGCGTGACGCGCGTCTCGTCCTCGTAGCGCAGCGGCAGGTGCAGCGCGAGGTCGATGTCGCGCACCAGGCCGAGCTTCTCCATCGCCCGTGCCGGGCCCGACTTCGCCGGAGCGGCGGCGGCGGGCGGTGCGGAGCGCGAGGCCTGGGGCATGGAACAATTCTGCCTTCTGCCCTCGTCAGGCCGGTCCAGCCTGCACGCCATGTCCGACGCCCCCGCTCATCCCCTCACCGTTGCCGATTTCGACTTCGCGTTGCCGCCGGAGCTGATCGCCCAGCATCCGGCGCCCGAGCGCAGCGGCTCGCGCCTGCTCGACGGCCGCGGCGACACGCCGCTCGACCGCCGCTTCCGTGAACTGCCGTCGCTGCTGTCGCCCGGCGACCTGCTGGTGTTCAACGACACGCGCGTCATCAAGGCGCGGCTGTACGGCCGCAAGGCCAGCGGCGGCGGCGTCGAGGCGCTGGTCGAGCGCGTGCTGCCCGGCACGCAAGAGGTGTGGGCGCACCTGCGCGCCAGCAAGTCGCCGCGGCCCGGCAGCCGCGTGCACTTCGCCGGCCGCGACGGCGGCAGCACCGCCTTCGATGCCGAGGTGCTGGGGCGCTGCGGGCCCGACGGCTCGCTGTTCCACCTGCGCCTGCCCGGCGACCCGTTCGCGCTGCTCGAACGCCACGGCCACGTGCCGCTGCCGCCCTACATCGAGCACGGCGACGATGCCGACGACGAGCGCCGCTACCAGACCGTGTTCGCGCGTGCGCCCGGCGCCGTGGCCGCGCCGACGGCGGCCCTGCATTTCGATGCCGAGGTGCTGGCGGCGCTGGAGGCGCAGGGGGTCGCACGTGCGAGCGTGACGCTGCACGTCGGCGCCGGCACCTTCCAGCCGGTGCGCGTGGAGCAGCTGGCCGAGCACCGCATGCACAGCGAGTGGTTCGAGCTGCCGGGGGCCACCGTCGACGCGATCGCGCGCACCCGCGCGGCCGGTGGGCGGGTGGTCGCGGTCGGCACCACCACGCTGCGGGCGCTGGAGTCGGCCGCGCTCGGCGGCGAACTGCAGGCCGGCGCGCGCGAGACCGACATCTTCATCACCCCGGGCTTCACGTTCCGCGTGGTCGACCGGCTGCTGACCAACTTCCACCTGCCGCGCAGCACGCTGATGATGCTGGTCAGCGCCTTCGCCGGCCACGAGCGCATCCGCACGCTCTACACGCATGCGATCCGCGAGCGCTACCGCTTCTTCAGCTACGGCGACGCCATGCTGTTGCAGCGGCGCTAGCAAAGCGTCGCGTGCGCGCCGCATCGTTTGCTCCACGGCGCTCCATCGTGGAGTGACTCCGCGATGGCTTGACGTGGCGCAAGGCGCAGCGCGTGCCAGTCCCTAAGGTGGCGTCGACGACCCGTCGATTCCCACCACGAAGGACCCTTGCCGTGAAGCCCGTTGCCGTTCGTTCTTTCTCTCCGGCCCTTTGCGCCCTGTGGCTCGCTGCCGCGCAGGCGATGGCCGCTCCCGATGACGCCGCGATGCTGAAGCTGGCCACCGGCAGCGGCTGCATGACCTGCCACCATGTCGAACCCGGTGCGAAGGGCCCCGACGGCCTGCCGCCGATCGGTCCGGCGTGGCGCGATGTCGCGGTCAAGTACAAGGGCCAGTCCGGGGCCGAGAAGCAGCTCACCGCCACGGTACTGGCGGGCTCCAACCCCTACGACAGCCACTGGAAGGGCAAGGTCAGCGGCCTGGCGATGCCTCCCAATCGCGTCGCGATCAGCGAGCCCGACGCGCGCCGGCTGGTGCAGTGGATCCTGAGCCGCGACGCGAACAGGCCCTAGGCATCGCCTCTCGGGCTCAGTGCGAAGGCTGCTGGTTCTGGTGCGCGAACAGCGACACCAGCCAGCCCAGCAGCGCCACCGGATAGAGCACGCCGATCAGCACCTGCAGGATGGCCAGCGAGCGCGCCGCGGCGTGCACCGGCGTGATGTCGCCATAGCCCAGCGAGGTGAGCGTGACGAAGGAGAAGTAGTTGAGCCGCGCCACCAGCGCGGCATAGTCCACCGGCTGGCCGAACATGAAGTAGGCGCCGTCGCCGGCGTAGATGGCCACCAGCCGGTGCGCCTGCGCGAACGCCAGGCCGATCAGCAGGAAGGCGGCGATCGCGCCCAGCACGCGGTGCACGTTGATGCGGCCGGCGGCCAGCGTGTAGGCCAGCGTCAGCCAGCCCAGCACCACCAGGTTGACCATCGCGAACAGTGCGTCGGCGCCGCGCAGCTCGCTGTCGGGCAGCCACAGGTTGGCGACACGGATCACCAGGCTGCCGAAGGCGGTGGCGACGAACCAGCGGCCCGCGAGCGTGTGGTCGGACAGCATCCACACGCCGAGCGCCAGCATCGCCAGGAAGCCGGCGTCGGCCAGGTGCCGGTTGAGCCAGCCCACCTCGACCAGCGGTGGCAGCAGCACCACCTCGGCGAGCAGCAGCAGCGTCAGCACGCTGAGACTGCGGTCGGTGACGGCCTGGCGGGTCAGGCGGCGGAACACGCGTTGAACGATCGGCAGCATGCGCGCGAGCTTAGCCGGCGCGCGGGCCGCTGCGACAATCCGGCATGCTCCGCTTCGATCTGCTGCACACCGAAGGCCATGCGCGCCGTGGCCGCCTCACGCTCAACCACGGCGTGGTCGAGACACCGATCTTCATGCCGGTCGGCACGTACGGCACCGTCAAGGGCGTGATGCCGGCCTCGCTGGAGGCGATGGGCGCGCAGATCATCCTCGGCAACACCTTCCACCTGTGGCTGCGCCCCGGGCTCGACGTGCTGCGCCAGTTCGGCGGCCTGCACCGCTTCGAGAACTGGCAGCGCCCCATCCTCACCGACAGCGGCGGCTTCCAGGTCTGGTCGCTCGGTGCGATGCGCAAGATCAGCGAGGAGGGCGTGAAGTTCGCGTCACCGGTCAACGGTGACAAGCTGTTCCTCACGCCCGAGACCAGCATGCAGATCCAGACGGTGCTGAACTCCGACATCGTGATGCAGTTCGACGAGTGCACGCCCTACGAGACCTCGGGCCACCTGACGACCGAGCAGGAAGCACGTGCGTCGATGGAGCTGAGCCTGCGCTGGGCGGCGCGCTGCAAGACCGAGTTCGCGCGGCTCGAGAACCCCAACGCGCTGTTCGGCATCGTGCAGGGCGGCATGTTCGAGCCGCTGCGCCAGGCCTCGCTCGACGCGCTGGTGGCGATGGACTTTCCCGGCTACGCGATCGGCGGCGTCAGCGTCGGCGAACCGAAGGACGAGATGCTGCGCATCATGGCGCACACGCCGCACCGCCTGCCGGCCCACAAGCCGCGCTACCTGATGGGCGTGGGCACGCCGGAAGACCTGGTCGAGGGCGTGACCCAGGGCGTCGACCTGTTCGACTGCGTGATGCCCACGCGCAACGCCCGCAACGGCCACCTGTTCACCCGCCACGGCGACCTGCGGCTGCGCAACGCGCGCTACAAGACCGACGAGCGGCCCATCGACGAGAGCTGCACCTGCACCGCCTGCAACGGCTTCAGCCGCGCCTACCTGCACCATCTCGACCGCTGCGGCGAGATGCTCGGGCCGATGCTCACCAGCATCCACAACCTGCATTACTTCCTGAACCTGATGCGCGAGGTGCGCGAGGCACTCGACGCCGGGCGCTTCGAGGCGTTCCGCGCGCAGTTCCGGGCGGACCGGGCACGGGGCGTCTGAGGGCGGCGCTTCAGGCCGCCAGCATCGCCGCCACGCGTTCGCGCAGGCGCTCCGGCGTGACCTCGACGGCGGCCAGCGGCGCCGCGGCGCTCAGGCCCACGCGGCTCCACAGTCCGCGCCGGAACGGTTGCGTCATCGCGGCACCGCTCGCACGCGAGAAGAACGACCCCCACAGGTCGTGCAGCGCCAGCGGGACCACCGGCACCGGGTGGGTTTCCAGGATCTTCATCACGCCGCCCTTGAAGGGCTGCAGGGCGCCGTCGCGGGTGATCGCGCCTTCCGGAAAGATGCACAGCAGCTCACCGTCGTCCAGCACCTTGCGGGCCTCGGCGAAGGCGCGCTCGTAGGTGGCTGGATCGTCCTTCTGCGGGGCGATCGGGATCGCCTTGGCGAGCCGGAACAGCCAGCCCAGCACCGGCGTCGCGAAGATGCGGTGGTCCATGATGAAGCGGATCGGCCGCGGGCTCGCGGCCATCAGCAGGATCGGGTCGACGAAGCTCACGTGGTTGCACACCAGCACCGCAGCGCCGGTGGTGGGGATGTGCTCGTCGCCGTGCACGCGGAAGCGGTAGACCAGGCGCGTCGCGATCAGGGCGATGAAGCGCAGCAGGTATTCCGGCACCAGCAGGAAGATGTAGGCAGCCACCACCGCGTTCAGCAGCCCCGTCACCAGGAAGATCTGCGGGATCGTCAGGCCCGCCTTCAGCAGCGCGCCGGCCATCACGGCGCTGACGATCATGAACAGCGCGTTGAGGATGTTGTTGGCCGCGATGATGCGGGCGCGGTGCGAGGCCGGCGAGCGCAGCTGGATCAGCGCGTACATCGGCACGCTGTACAGGCCGGCGAACAGCGCGAGCAGCGCCAGGTCGGCCATCACGCGCCAGTGCCCGGGTTGGCGCACGAACTCGCCCAGCCCGGCGATGCCGCTGCCCGGCGCATGGCCGCGCGTCGCGAAGTAGAGGTCGATCGCGAACACGCTCATGCCGATCGCCCCGAACGGCACCAGGCCGATCTCCACGTGGCGCCGGCTCAGCATCTCGCACAGCAGCGAGCCGATGCCGATGCCCACCGAGAACACCACCAGCAGCAGCGAGGCCACCTGCTCGTCGCCGCCCAGCACCTCCTTCGCGAAGGCCGGGAACATCGACAGGAACACCGCGCCGAAGAACCACATCCACGAGATGCCGAGCAGCGAACGGAACACCACCAGGTTGCCGTGCGCGAGCTTCAGGTTGCGCCAGGTCTCGCTGACCGGGTTCCAGTTGATCACCAGCGCCGGGTCGGTGGGCGGCGAGGCCGGCACGAGCTGCGCGGTGGCGCGGCCGAGCAGCGCCACGCCCAGGCAGGCGAAGGCCACGTAGTGCCGGCCCACGTCGGGCACCGCCACCAGCAGGCCGCCGGCCACCTGGCCGAGCAGGATGGCGACGAAGGTGCCCATCTCGACCATGCCGTTGCCGCCGGTCAGTTCGCGCTCGCCCAGGTGCTGCGGCAGGTAGGAGAACTTGACCGGGCCGAACAGCGTGGAATGCAGCCCCATCAGGAACACGCAGGCCAGCAGCAGTGGCACGTGGGCAGTCCAGAAGCCGAAGCCGGCGAGCAGCATGATCGCGATCTCCAGCGTCTTCACGAAGCGGATCACGCGTGTCTTGTCGAACTTGTCGGCCAGCTGGCCCGAGGTGGCCGAGAACAGCAGGAAGGGCAGGATGAACAGCGCGCCGATCGCCAGCCCGGCCAGCGCGGGGGGCAGCCACGCCACCTGCAGCTGGTAGGTGACCAGCACGGTGAAGGCGAACTTGAACAGGTTGTCGTTGCCGGCGCCGAGGAACTGGGTCCAGAAGAAGGGCGCGAAACGCCGTTGCGTCAGCAGCGCGAACTGGTTGGGCGGGTGCGGGGGGGCGGCGTCGCTCAAGCGGGCTCCGGGTCGGGCGGTGGCGAGGCGCAGCTTAACGGCTGCCGCGCGCCACCGCCCGATCCTCGGCTCGGCGTCACCAGCGGTAGGCCAGCGACACGACGGCGCGCCGCTGCGTGCCGAACCAGCAGTCGCCGCGCTCCAGGCAGGTGGCGATGTAGGTCTTGTCGGTCAGGTTGTTGACGTTCAGTGACAGCGTCCACGGTCCCGTGTCGTAGCTGACCAGCAGGTCCAGCAGCGTGACGGACGGAACGCGGTTGTTGCCCGACCCATCCCAGGACGGACCGGCATAGCGCACGCCGCCGCCGGCCCGCAGCCCGGGCAGGCCCGCGGCGCCGAAGCGATGCACCGCCCACAGCGAGGCGGCGTGCTTCGGGATGCTGCTGAGCTGCTCGCCGCGGTTCACGTCGATCGCGCCGGTGAGCCGGGCGCGGGTGTAGGAATAGTTGGCCAGCAGCTGCCAGGCGGCGAAGGTCGCGGTCGCGTCGAGTTCGAGGCCGTCGACGGTGGACTCACCGACCTGGATCGAGTAGTTCACGTCGGCCGGGTCGTTGGCGAGCCGGTTGCTCTCCTTCAGCCGGAACACCGCCGCCGACGCGCTCACCGGCGCATCGGCCGGCATCCACTTGACGCCGGTTTCCAGCTGCCGGCCCCGCGAGGCTCGAACGGCCGGCCGCCGCGCGCCGGGCTGGTCGTGCCGGCCACCGGCTGGAAGGACTCCGAGTAGCCGGCGTAGGGCGACCAGCCGCCGTCGGCCAGGTAGACGATGCCCAGGTTCTTCGAGTTCGCCGAGTCCTTGGCGGCATCGGTCTTCGCCTTGTCGTGGCGCAGGCCGGCGGTGAGCACCCAGCGTTCGTCGAACTTGACCTGGTCCTGGATCAGCAGGCCGACGTTGCGCACGCGCGAGTCGCTGACGAAGCTTTGCGCAGGGTCGAGCGCCGGCAAGGGGGAGGTGCCGTAGACCGGATCGAAGGGATCCAGCGGCGTCATCAGGAAGCTGCCACGGTCGATGTGCAGCATGCGGTGCGACATGTAGTCGACGCCGGTCAGCAGCGTGTGCGTGGTGCGCCCGAACGCGAGCTTGCCCTGCAGCAGCAGGTCGGCGTTGTTGATGCGCGAGCGGTCGTCGGCCACGTAGCCGTAGCGGTTCAGGTAGGTGTTGTTGGTGGGGTCGACGGTGTCCACCTGGCCGTCCGCGCCGACGTACTGGCTCCAGTCGGCGTAGGCGGTGGCGAGATGGCCGGTCACGTTGTCGCGCCGCAGGTGATGGCGCAGCGTCCACTGCGCGTTCAGCTGCTGCTCGAGCTCCCAGCCGAAGCGCTTGCGCGTGCCGCCGTAGGTGTCCCAGTCGGGTTCGCCGACGAACACCTCGGGGTCGATGAGGCGGCCGTTCGGCGCCTTGTTGAGCGTACCTGCGATCGGAAAGAAGCCGTTCTGGTTGAGGCTCCTGTCCTTCTGGTATTCGCCGTAGACCGTCAGCGAGGTGCCGGCCAGCGGTTGCCAGCGGAGCGAGGGCGCGAACAGCGTGCGCTCCTGGTCGGCGTACTTGACCTGGCTGCCGCTGTCCTTGCGCAAGGCGATCACGCGGTAGGCGAGGCGGCCGTCGTCGACGAGCGCGCCGCCCAGGTCGGCCGCGACCTGCTTGTGGTCGTCGTTGCCGAGTTGCACCTGCACTTCCCGCTGTGCCTCGGCGGACGGCCGCTTGGACACCAGGTTCACCACGCCGCCCGGCCCGTTCTGGCCGGCCATCACCGAGGCCGGCCCGCGCAGCACCTCGATGCGCTCGAAGGCATAGGGCTCGTTGCGCACGCTGCCCCAGTAGCCGGTGATCGGCAGGCGCAGCCCATCGAGCAGCGTGGAGCCCTCGCTGCCGCCGCGCATCGCGTAGTAGTCGCCGCGGTTGTCGAGGCCGTACATCTCGGCGCGCACGCCGGGCGTGTAGCGCAGCACCTCCTGGATCGTCAGCGAGTTCTGATCTCGCACCTGCTCGGCGCCGATCACCGAGATCGACTGCGGCACTTCGTTGAGCGGCGTGTCGGTCTTGGTCGCCGTGGCGCTGCGCCGGGCGGTGTAGCCCGGCACCGGGCCGGTCGCCGTCTCGGCCTGGGAGGTGGCCTTCACTTCGGGCAGCGTGCTGGCGGCCTCGTCGGACGGCGTGGCCGCCGGCGGCGCAACGGGGGGCGGGGTCTGCTGGGCGAGAGCCACGGTGCACAGGTCAGCAAGGCGCAGGCGAGGGCGCCCACGCGGGGAGTGGCAAGCATCGGATCGTTCCTTTGGTCGTGTCGAACACACAGAACCGCTGGCGACGGGCTTGCGGTGGCTCCTCGATCATCTCCGCGACGCGCGATCCCCGCCGGCTGCCCGGCGGAGGAGGATCTTTACGTTGCGTGATTGATAGTGATTCGCATTTAGTAGCTTACACTAAGCCGCAACTTTTGAGGAGGGCGCGTTGCAGTCCGCGAGGCTGCGTGCCCGGGCGCGAAGAGACGCGAAGGCATGCGCAAGACCGACCACCCGCAACGGGCCTACTGGCTGAAGACGCTGCACCAATGGCACTGGATCAGCTCGGCGGTCTGCCTGCTGGGCATGCTGCTGTTCAGCGTCACCGGCATCACGCTCAACCACGCCGCGCAGATCGAGAGCCGGCCGGCCGTGACCGCCCGCGAACTGCAGCTGCCGCCGGAGCTGAAGGCCCTGGTGACGCCGGATGTGTTGCCGTCGTCGCCGCGCGCGCCCTTGCCCGCGCGCCTGGCCGACTGGATCCAGACGCAGATCGCGGTCGACGTGCTGGGCCGCGACGCCGAGTGGTCCGACGAGGAGCTCTACATCTCGCTGCCGCGCCCCGGCGGCGATGCCTGGCTGCGCATCGACCGCGAGAGCGGCGCGGCGGAGTACGAGCGCACCGACCGCGGCTGGATCTCCTACCTCAACGACCTGCACAAGGGGCGCCACACCGGGGTGGCGTGGTCGTGGTTCATCGACCTGTTCGCGGTCGCCTGTCTGGTGTTCTGTCTGACCGGCCTGTTCATCCTGAAGCTGCACGCGGCCAACCGGCCGACCACCTGGCCGATCGTGGGCCTGGGACTGGTGATCCCGCTGCTGCTCACCCTGCTGTCCATCCACTGAAGAAGAAAGCCCTGCCATGCACGTGCGTTACTCCATCGCGCTGAGCGCCGCGGCGCTCGGTGTCCCGGCTCTGGCGGCCGACCTGGCGGTCGGTGTCGAGGTGCCCCGGTTGACCGTCGCCGAATACCACCGCCCCTATGTCGCGATGTGGGTCGAGCGCGCCGACCAGGGCGTCGCTGCCAACCTCGCGGTCTGGTACGCCACCGCCAAGAAGGACGGCGAGGGCGCGAAGTGGCTGAAGGACATGCGCCAGTGGTGGCGCCGCAGCGGCCGCGAACTGCAGGTGCCGGCCGACGGCCTGACCAGCGCCACACGTCCGGTGGGCAAGCACAAGCTCAGCTTCAACGACAGCGCCAAGCCGCTCGGCAAGCTGGCGCCCGGCGACTACAAGCTGGTGGTCGAGGCGGCCCGCGAGTCCGGCGGTCGCGAGCTGCTGAGCATCCCCTTCCAGTGGCCGCCCGCCAAGGCGCAGCAGCTGAGTGCCCAGGGCAGCAGCGAGCTCGGCGAAGTCACGCTCGAGCTCAAGCCCTGAACCGCCATCGGCCCCCTCACCCCGTCCAGGAGATCCCCATGTCCCGTTCCCGTTTCGCGCTCGTCGTCACGACGGCGCTCGCCTTCGGTCTGTCGGTGCCGCTGGCGCGCGCCCACAGCAGCTTCCTGGTGCCCTCGTCGACCGTGCTGTCCAAGCCTCAATGGGTCACGATCGACGGGGCCTCCGGCAACGACATCTTCTACTTCAACCACGCGCCGCTGCGGCTCGACGGGCTGGCGGTCACCGCGCCGGACGGCAGCGCCGTGGCGCCCGAGAACGTGGTGGTCGGCAAGCTGCGCAGCGTGTTCGACCTGAACCTCACGCAGGCCGGCACCTACCGCGTGGCCAACGGCTTCAGCGGCGTGACGGCGCGCTACAAGGACGCGGCCACCGGCCAGAACAAGGGCTTCCGCGGTACGGCCGAGAACTTCGCCAAGGAGGTCCCGGCCGATGCGCCCGAACTGACGGTCAACGAAGGCATCAGCCGCCTCGAGACCTTCATCACCGTCGGCAAACCCAGCGCGATCCAGCCGACCGGCAAGGGCCTGGAGTTCGTGCCCGTCACGCACCCCAACGACCTGTTCACCGGCGAGGCGGCGACCTTCGGTTTCCTGCTCGACGGCCAGCCGGCCGCGGACCTCGAGGTCGAGATCGTCTTCGGCGGCACCCGCTACCGCGACAAGATCGGCGAGATGACGCTGAAGACCGATGCGAAGGGCCAGGTCAAGGTCAACTGGCCGCAGCCCGGGCTCTACCGCCTGGAGGTCAGCACCAGGGACGGCAAGACCACGCTGAAGCAGGCCAAGGAGCGCCGGCTGGTCTACGCCGCGGTGCTGGAAGTGCTGCCGCAATGACGGGCCGACCGCCCCCGAGCGCCGCGGCCGCATGACGACACGCCTGTCCTTCGCCGACCTGCCCCTGCCGGGCTACCGCCACGACGGCGGGGTCGCGCCGCGCCTGCTGGCCGCCGCCGTGCAGGAGCTGGGCGGGCCGACGATGGGCACCCGCTGGAGCGTGAAGTACTGGCATGCGCCGGCCACGCCCGGCCCGGCCCGCCGCGAGGTCCGCGAGGCGATCGAGATCGCGCTGGACCTGGTGGTGCGCCAGATGAGCACCTGGGAGGACGACTCCGACCTGAGCCGCTACAACCGCGCCGCGCCGGGCCGCTGGCAGAAACTGCCCGAGCCCCTCTTCAGCGTGCTGCAGCACGCGCTCGAACTGGCGCGCGCCACCGGTGGGGCCTACGACCCGACCGTCGGCCCCGCGGTCAACCTCTGGGGCTTCGGCCCCGACCCGGCGCGCCGCGATGCGCCGACGGAAGGCGATCTGGAGATGGCGCGCCGCCGCATCGGCTGGCAGCGCGTGCAGCTCGACGTCGAGCAGCGCCGTGCACGCCAGGATGGCGGCACCTACGTCGACCTGTCGTCGATCGCCAAGGGCTATGCGGTCGACGCCGTCGCGCGTGCGCTGCAGCGGCTGGGTTGCGGCAACGCGCTCGTCGAGGTCGGCGGCGAGCTGCTCGGCATGGGCCGCCGGCCCGATGGGCAGCCGTGGCGGGTGGCGGTCCGGCTGCCCGGGCTGGAACAGGGCGATGCCGGTCCGGTGCTCGCACTCAAGGGGCTGGCGGTCGCGACCTCCGGCGACGACTTCCGCTGCTTCGAGACCGACGACGGCGAGCGCCATTCCCACACCATCGACCCGCGCACCGGCCGGCCGGTGCGGCACGCGCTGGCGTCGGTGACGGTCGTGCACGCGCAATGCATGCAGGCCGACGCGCTGGCCACGGCGCTGACGGTGCTCGGGCCCGATGAGGGCTGGACCTACGCCGAGCGGGAGCGGCTGGCCGTGCTGTTCATCCGCCGTGCTGCGGACGGCGGCCACGAGGCCCGCCCGACGGCCGGGTTCGAAGCACTGCTGGCATGACGCCGCTGTCCGACGACGCGCTGCGGGCGCTCGCCGCGGGCGGGACCGTGCTGTCCTATGTGGCGCTGTGCGCCGGCACCTGGCGCGCGCACCGGGCGCGCGAAGCC
>NZ_AZSN01000114.1:0-11729 GCF_000576225.1 Methylibium sp. T29-B
GAACGCCAGGCCTTGCGCCTGGTGGGCATGAGCCCCAGCACCCCGCGCTACCAGCCGCGCGACGACGGCAACTGCCGGCTGCGCGAGCGCCTGACGGAGCTCGCGCAGCCGGCACCGCCGCCACGGCTACCGGATGCTGCACAGCCGTCTGCGGATCGACGGCTGGGCGATCAACGTCAAGCGCACCTAGACTAGCGGGTCTACCGCGAAGAAGGCCTGATGGTGCTCAAGTGCCGGCGCAAGAAGCTGCCCGTGACCCTGTCCCAGGTTTCCGAACCGTTCGGTAACAGAACGACCGGCATGATGGAGGCCCCCGTCGGGGCCAGGAGAGCATGCCGTGAGGAAGAGCAAGTTCACTGACGAGCAGATCGCGTTCGCGCTCAAGCAGGCCGAGCTGGGCATCAGCGTCGAGGAGGTCTGCCGCAAGATGGGCATCAGCGAAGCGACCTTCTACGTGTGGCGCAAGAAGTACGGTGGCGTGGGCCCTTCGGAGCTGCGCCGACTGCGCCAGCTCGAGGAGGAGAACCGCAAGCTCAAGCAGATCGTGGCGGACCTGAGCCTGGACAAGGCCATGCTGCAGCGCGTCGTCGCAAAAAACCTTTGAGGCCTTCGCAGCGACGTGCGCTGGTGCCCGAGCTGATGCAGTGCTTTGGGTGCAGCCAGCGCAACGCCTTGCGCGTGGTGAAGATGTCGGCGTCGACCTACCTGTACAAGGCGGTCAAGAAGGACGAGTCGGCATTGAAGCTGCGCATCAAGGAGATCACGCAGACGCGGGTGCACTACGGCTACCGCCGTGTGCACGTGATGCTGCGCCGCGAAGGCCACAGGGACAACGTCAAGCGGGTGTACCGGCTGTACCGCGAGGAAGGCCTGTCGCTGCGGCTGAAGCGGCCGCGGCGCAACAAGGCGGCCAAGCTGCGTCAGCCCAAGAAGCTGGCCAGCGCCATCAACGAGATCTGGAGCATGGACTTCGTGGCCGACGCGCTGTTCGACGGGCGCAAGCTGCGCATGCTCACGGTCGTGGACCTGTACACGCGGGAGTGCCTGGCCACCGACGTCGGGCAGAGCCTGAAGGGGGAGGACGTCGTGCGCACGCTCAATGCCATTACCGCGCAGCGTGGCCTGCCGGGAACGATCAAGACCGACAACGGCAGCGAGTTCATCTCCAAGGTGATGGACAAGTGGGCCTACGAGCGCGGCGTCGAGCTCGACTTCAGCCGGCCGGGCAAGCCGACCGACAACGCCGGCGTGGAGAGCTTCAACGGCCGGCTGCGCCAGGAGTGCCTGAACGCCACCTGGTTCTTGTCACTGGCGGACGCGCAGAGTGGAAGTGTCAGCCACCACTCGACCGGAAGGGGCGTCCATCCCATCGCTTACAACACAGCTGCGCCGGGTCTCTGCGCGTCCTGCGAAGGATCGCCGGACATTCGTGAGCCGTGGGCCTTGCCTGCCAAAAGCGCTTAGGGACGAGTGTCGCCTATGCCCTCTTGCGCCCATTGCGCAGTCTTTCGACCATGACGGCGGCTGCCTTCATGAGATGCGAGCGCATGAGGGCTTCGCTCCGATCGCCGTCGCCCCTGGCGATCGCCTGGAGGATGTCTTCGTGCTGATCCCAGATGGCCTTGGAACTTTCGTCTCGGATCAGGACTTCGCCCATCACCCGCTGCGTATAGGTGAGATGGGTTTCGAGTGTCGGCCGAATGAGTGGGTTGCCAGACAGACCATAGATGAACTCGTGGAACTTCATGTCTGCGTCGATCATCTTGGCGAATGCTAGCTGCGCCACGGCCCTACGGCCGGCCTTGATCAACGCAGGTCCCCGACGCGCGGCTTGCTCGGCGCTCAGCTCGGCTGCGCGGCGTGCCGCCACCCCTTCGATCGAAGCTCGAATGTCGTACATGTGCCGCACGTAGTCAGGATCCAGCGGTGCGACGACGAGTCCGCGACCCGGCGCGTCCTGAAGCACGCCCTGGTTGCGCAACATGGCCAGCGCCTGTTGTACCGGCTGTCGCGAGACCCCAAAACCATGGGCAATCTCCGTCTGGATGATCCGGTCGCCAGGCGCGAAGACCCCGGAAGCAATCTCGGCGAGGATGGCGTCACGCACCTGTTCCAGCAAGTTGGGTCTCGTCGTCAGCGTCTTCATCAAGATGTCGGTGTCGGCGTTTCCTCCCGTGTCCATTATCGCGTCATGGCCAATCCCTTCAACCTTGTATCCACATCTGCGCTCGACGCCTTGCGCCCTGACGACGGTCGTCTACGTGCTGTGGACGCGGCAGGCGGTGGCCGAGTTTGCGCATTCCATTGATCGCGGACACCCATTCCCAGCTGATCGCGGACAGTGTTCCGGGCGATCGCGCAAGCCGCCAGGGACGTGGCGACGCGATCGCCGGGGCGTGCCCACGCTCGACGGCCGCGAACTGGCCGATCGTTTCGGGGCCCTTGATCCCTCGGCGCTCTACCAGGGGCTCAAGCGATTCCTGCGCCAAGGTGAATTGGAAGACGGCGATGGGCCAATTCGCCGTCCTCTACGCCGACCGACTCACTAGGCCGACGGCCGCGTAGGATGAAGACCGACTTCCCCACCGCGTCGGTCGGTTCGTCGCAAGCGCTGACCGCCGCCCTAGAAAAGTCTCATATCAGAGCGCCTCGCAGACAGAAATTCAGACATCGCCTGCCCCGGGCACAGCCCGAGCCAGGAACAGAAGTGCTTGACGCTGGCGAAGCGGCTGACATCCGGGCCGATCTCGCTGAGCAGCTTCATCACCACCGTCACCCCCAGCCCGTTGATGCGCGTGAGGTCCACGCCCGCCCAGTTGGCCAGGCGCTGGCGGATCTCGTGCTCCGCGCGCGCCTTGCTACCCGCGCGCGGCAGCTTGCCGATGTCGACCTTGGCTTGGCTGCGCGCGTCCAGCAGCGCGTCGAGCCGCGCGTCGCACTCGGCCAGGTGGCGAGCGATATCGTCATACATCGCCAGCGCCTGCTTCGGCACGAACAGGTGCTCCTCGCGCCAGTCGCCTTCCAGCGCGTTGGCAATCTCGGCCGCGCTGGCCTTGACGCGACGCTGGCGATGTCGCGCCAGCTGCCTGGGCTCACGCACTCCGGCCACGATGTCGCGCACGATGGCCTGTCCAGTCTGGCCCATCACGTCGCTCAAGACCTCGGTAAGCTGGATGTTCATCTGCACCAGCGCCCTTTTGCATGCGCTGCACCCAGCTAGCCTGCTCGACGAGCAGCGTCTCGCGCTGGCGCGCCACCGCGCGCAGCACGCACACCTCGGCGCTGGGCCGCCAGGCCGTGCGCAACAGCCCCAGGCTCATGAGCTTCTGCAGCTACTGGCAGTCCTGTACGTCGCTCTTGCGCCCAGGAACTTACTTCAACTGCAGCGCATCGACCCGCTACACCTTCAGCCCGTGCTGCTCCAGCACCTCGAACACCGGAATCCAGTACACCCCGGTGGATTCCACCGCCACCGTGTCTACCCCCAAGGCTCACCAGCCACTCAGCCAACTCCTTAAAGTCGGCGGTCATCGCCGCTGCCGCGCGCACCGGCTCGCAGCCGGCAGCTCCGGCCAAGTGCCGCAGCACCACCACCCAGTGGCTGGACGCCCCGATGTCGATGCCCGCCGCGTTCGGGAACACCTCGTCTTCTCGTGTGCGCATTGCCATGCTCTGCCCCACCATGGTCGGTGAACGGCAGCGCCATGCAAGGCGTCGATTTCGACTCGATCTGTTGAGTAGATCCGGCTCCGCCGGGCTACTCAACCCCCTCGGGGGGCGGCGGCGTTTGCGCCGCCTGGGGGCGCTCAAGGGGATGCGGATCGCGCCGCTCACCACTGTCGCTGACGGCCTGCGGACCATGCTCAAGAGCGGGCTCGCACCGCAACGTCCGACAACGCCACGGGCTCGCACGAATGACGTATCGGTCATGACGGCGCTGCCGTTCGCCTTGTAGCGCAGCAGATCCATCGCTCCTTCGCGAACGCCGGGCGCGGGCATGGGCATGGGCCTGGGATGCTCAGAACGCCTTCAGCAGGCGCAGGTTGATGCGATCTGACTCCTTCAGTCCGTTGCGCACGGACAAGTCACGACCATAGAGGGCCAAGAAGTGCCAGCCAGGCGCGAAGCCCCAGCCGACGCCGAACTTGGCGTTGGTGGTTCGCGTGCGGTCGTCGTTGGCAACGCCGTCCACCGAGGTCTCGCCGCCGACGAAGTGGGAGGTTCCCGCGCGCAGGTCGAGACCGCCGCCAAGGCTGTACTTGAGCCAGGCCTGGAACTGGTACAGCGGCTTCTGTGACAGCGACCGGCCGTTGGGCCCGAAGTCGTCGTTGCGGCCGAAGCCGGTCACGTCGGCTGCCAGTTGCAGTGACAGGTCCTTCGATCCCACTGGCGTGGTGTAGCCTGCCTGCAGCAGGTACTTCCAGCGGTTCTCGCCGAGGTTGAGCGCCTTGTTCTTGTCGTACGAGCCAATCGGTACCCACACCGCCGGCGTCACGCCGAAGAACTCGCCCTCTGCCGGCTTGTTCACCAGCCAGACGGTCGCGGCGACGATGAGGTCGGCGACTCCACTGGTGCTGCCCAGCGCGCTCAGGTCGTTGCCGGCCTTCAGGCTGCCGAAGGGCAGCAGGATCTGCGGATCGGCGCGGAAGCCACCAATGTCGACGAAACGGACGAGGCGCAAGATCCCGACGTCCGACTTGAGATCACCGCCAGCAACCTGGTTGCCGTTGCTGTAGACCTTGTTGCGCTGCTAGTACAGCAGCGCGAGATTCGTTCCCGCGGGGATCGCGCCCGAGGCGTAGTCGTCGGCGTCCAGATCGAGCGCCCGCGCCGGTTGGCTGTGCAGCGCGACCAACGGCAGCAGGGCCGCCAGTGCGAGCGTCCTCAGGCCATCGAGCAGGTGGGCGAACGGCCCTGACCTGCCCCCCTCCGAGCGAATCTTCATACTGCTTGTCATGCTTGTCTCCTGTGCGCCGTCAAAGCCGGCAAGGTGTTGTGATTGGAAGAGTCATGGCTTGAAGGCTTGGCCAGCTACGGCGGCCTCGAGTCATGCGTGCATATACGTGTGGGGGGCCGCTGGGTGACCGGCATTCCGACTCCGACTCCTGGTTGCACAGGCGCCCTCGGGTCCATGCGGGTGGCAGCCGTGCCCATCAGACGTCGTCCAGCGGAGTGCCTTCCAGATGCGCGACGTCGGCCCAGGACTTCAGGTGCCACTCGCCGCGCTCGTAGAGAAACTCGTTGAGGCTTCCGTTGACCATCGAGAAGACGCGTGAACCGACGTGAGGCAGCTTCTTCGTGTGGCGATACAGGCCATCGACCACGCCGCCGTGGGTAACCACAAGGATCCGCTGCCCGGGGCGGCATGCGGCCAGCTCCTCGAGACAGCCGACGCTGCGCGCAAAGCAGGCCTGCGTGCTTTCGCCCCCCGGAATGGCGAACTCGACGTCCTCATCGCTGTAGCGCCGGTAGACCTCGGATGAGTCGCCTTGGCCTCGGCACGCGTCATGCCCTGGAAAATGCCGTAGTGGCGCTCGCGCAGCCGCATGTCCAGCACCGGCTCCATCCCGATCTCGGCGGCGATGTACGCAGCCGTCGCCTGCGCTCGCCCCAGGTCGCTGCTGACGAACAGGTCGTACCTGGTCCCGCTCAGCCGCCTGGCGAGGGCTTGCGCCTGTGCGACGCCTTCGGCGGTCAACGGACTGTCCAGGTGGCCCTGGATCCTTCCCTGCCGGTTCCATAGCGTCTCGACATGCCTGACGAGGATGAACTGCGTAGCGTTCATTTCATGATCGACGATGCGGACCCCCCGCAGTCGTGGCTAGCGTGACGTGCCGACCTGGATCCCGGCCGTGGCTTCATAGCCCTTGACCACCGACGTGAAGTTGTCTTCTCCCAGCCCCTGCTCGACGGCGTTGCGATACAGCGAAGCAATCACCGGCGCGAGCTGGACCGCATAGTGCTCCTCCTTCGCGAGGTCGAGGATCAGGTTGATGTCCTTCAGGGCCAGGCTGGTCTTGAAGCTGGCCCGGTACTCGCCTTCGATCACCTTCTGGAAGCCGGAGATGAAGTGCGCCGAACGCCCGCCCGAAACGGACAGGATGTCGTACAGCCGCTTCGGTTCCATCCCGCACTTCACGCCCAGGACGAAGGCTTCCGCGGCCACGGCCACGTTGCCCAGCGACATCAGGTTGTTGACGAGCTTGACGGTCTTGGCCGTGCCGATGCCCCCGGTTCGATTGATCTTCTTCGCCAGCACCTGCAGCAGATCGAGATGCCGGTCGATCAGGTCGTCGGCACCCCCCACCTGGAAGACCAACTCGCCGAGAATCGCCTGCGGCGGCTCGCCCGAAAGCGCAACGTCGAGGATGTCGACTCCCGCGGCGGCGGCGGCCTCCGCGACATGGCGGATGGTGTGCGGATCGATGGTGCTGGTCTCGATCAGCGTGCTCCCGCGCCGCGCCTTCGCAACGAGCCCGCCGCTCCCGAGGTAGACGTCGCGCACGATCGCCGGATTCGGCAGCGACGTGACGACGACGTCGACCCGCTGCGCGACGGCCCCGGGGCTCGGTTCGATCTTCGCGCCCAGTTCCGCCGCCGCGTTCGCGGCCTCCGAGGAGACATCGAACCCGACGACCGCGATGCCGCGATCGAGCAGGCGCTTGCACATTCCCCCGCCGATGTTCCCCAAGCCAATCAGACCAATCTCGTTCATAAGCACTTCTCCGTAATCGTGCGTGCCTCGTGGGCACGCCGCGTGGCCAACCATCGGCACCGTTGCGTCCGATCCTCAGGACGGCGTGCCGGACCCTCCCGCCTGCGACGTCAAGCGGCCCAGAAGCAGGCGGGTCGCGCCCAGGCCATTCATGTCCACTCCGAAGTTCGTGAATCCGCGCTCGGTGAAAAAGCGCACCACCTTCTCGCTCACCGCCCAGCCGTAGAAGGTGACACCGAATTCGCACGAGTGCCCGGTGCGCGGCAAGGTGGGCATCAGCCGCTCGATCGCCTCGTCCACCTCGTTGGCCGGATCCAGCGGCATGAAGCCTCGGAGAGATAGGACTTCCATGCGTCATGAGACAGCATCAGGTCGTCGGGATACCTGTAGATCGAGGCGCAAAGCGAACGGTAGTCGATCCACAGCATGTCGACGTGCTTGGCGATGCGAGGCAGTTCCAGCAGGCTGTGGGCGCTGCGAGTGGCTAGGCCGAGCTTGAGCGAGGCACCGCCCGCCTCCCGACAGGCCGTCCTCAGTGCGATCGCCTCGGCCTCGGTGTTGACGCTGCCGACCATCAGGATCACGTTGTCCGGATAGTTGGCAATCTCCTTTGCACGCACCAGCCCGCGGATCTGCGCGCGCAGCAGTTGCGGAGAGCCCAGCGGCAGCCAGATCGCCGGCGAGGGCGCGATGTCGGTGAAGTCAGAGACAGCCTCGCCTGCGACTCCACTGGACAGATTGGCGATCCGCGCCGCGAAGGGCTTCGGATGCACGACCTTCATGATCTTGACCAGTGTCTCCGAGATCACATCCTCGAGCGCCGTCAGAGCGGATGCATTCGCAGCCGCAGGGCCGCGCCTGTGGGCGGACACTGCGTCGATCAGTGTTTCGAAACCCTCGCATGCGGCCAGGGTCTCGTCAATGCGTGTGCCGATACCGTGCGCACCGGCCGCGATGGCTTGGCGCGCCATGTCCGGAGTGGAGACGCGATGAAAGACAGTACAGCCGCTGAGCTCGTCGGCGATCTGCAGGATGCGGCCGACTTGGCTCATCGATTCTGGACTGCGCGCGTCGGTCGGCAGGGACCCCTCGAACACCTCTCCGGTGGCGCCGTCGATGGAAACGGAGGTCCCCTCCGTCAAGTCCCGGTCGCCGACGCGGACCACGCGTCGCTCAGTGTCGATGTCGAGTTGCTCGCAGCCGACGATGCACGGCTTGTCGAGCGCGCGCGCCACCACCGCCGCGTGGCTGGTAGACCCACCTCTGGCGGTGACAATTGCCTGCGCCGCGAGCATTCCGTGCAGATCGCGTGGACTCGTGAACACGCGCATCAGAACCACGGGTTTGCCATCGGCAGCCATCTGCTCGGCGCGATCGGGGTCGAGCACGATGCGGCCGCTGACCTGGCCAGGCGACGCGCCGGTGCCGACCGCCAGGAGCGCGCTGCCGGCGCGCGCCGCTTCGACGGCATCCGGCAGGAACCGAGGCCGCAGGATCTGGCGCAGATGATCGGCGGTCACCCGCTGAAGCACGGTCTCGCGGTCGATGACGCTTTCGTCGAACAGGTCGCTGGCGATGCGTATCGCTGCCTCCGCAGTGCGCTTGCCGACGCGCACTTGCAGCAGGTACAGGACGCCTTCCTGCACGGTGAACTCGATGTCGAGCACGTCGCGGTACGTCTGCTCCAGAGCCCGCGCCAGCGACTCGAGCCGTCCGAGCAGGTCCGGGTTCCGCTGGCCAAGGGCATCCAGCGACTCCGGCGTGTGGGTTCCGGCGACGATGTCTTCGCCCTGGCCGTTCTCGAGATACTCACCGAACAACTTCGGCGAGCCGTCGCGCGGGTCCCGTGTGAAGGCCACGCCGGTCCCCGACGGGCTGCCGAGGTTGCCGAAGACCATCTGCTGAATGACGACCGCGGTGCCCAGGTCGTGGGCGATCTTGTGGTGCTCGCGGTAGCGCACCGCGCGGCGCGAGTTCCATGACTCGAAGACAGCGACCACCGCCTGCCTGAGCTGGTCCCAAGGGTCGCTCGGAAAGGCGCTGCCGGCGGCCGAGCCGGCGCTCTCTGCGGCGAGCCGCACCGCAGACCGCAGCGACTTTTCGTCCTTGACCGTGTCGATGGCCGTGCGGCTCGCGTCATCGACCAGAATCTCGTCGGCGATGCCGAGGACGATGTCGGCATACATGCGCGCGAACCTCGCGAAGGTCTGGGCCGCAAAGCGATAGCTGCCGCCAGTCGCCTTCGCCAGCGCGACGGTGGTCTGCTCGTTCATGCCGAGGTTGAGCACCGTATCCATCATGCCCGGCATGCTCACCGGCGCCCCGGATCGGACCGAGACAAGCAGCGGCTTGGCTCCCTTGCCGAAGGCGCAGCCGGTTTGCGTTTCAAGCCGGTGCACGGCCTGCACGATCTCCTGCCATAGCGCGTCGGTGAGCGTGCCGCCCTTGTTGACGGCGCATGCGCGTGTCGTGATGACGAATCCCGGTGGCACGGGGAAACCCGAGGCCGTCATCTGAACGAGCCCCGCCCCCTTGCCGCCGAGCACCGAAGCATCGAGATGCGTGGCCTCGGCGAAGGGGTAGACGAAACGCTCGGTGGCGGCGACGCCCTTCATCGTCCTGGCGCTCATCCCTTGTCTCCAGTATCGAGCAACTCGCGGATCCGATCCTTGATTCGGCGCGCACTTGCTTCATCGAGATCTGCTTGCGGCTGAGGATGCAGCCATGCCGGCACGCGCGGGTTCGGCTCGTCGAGCTGGCGCGGAATCAGGTGGCAATGAACATGAGGGTCGGCGTTGCCGAGGATCTCGTAGTTCATCTTGAACGCACCTACGGCCAGCTTGATCGCCCGCGCGGCCCGGCTCATGTCCTCAGTGAACGCCTGTCGTGCGGTCACCGACGCCTCGAACAGTTCGGTCGCGTGCTCGCGCAGGGTGAGGACGCAGCGGCCGGGGAAGCGCCGGTCCGAGACGAAGCAAAGCTCGCTAGCTTCGAGGCTCGCGATCGGCTTGCCGAGACTGAACCCGCAGACGGCGCAGGCCCAGGCCATCACGACATGTTCCGCGTTGCCAGCGTGGCCGACGGCAGTGACGCACCGGCCTCACGCGCCACGGCATCAAGCGCCTCGAGCGTGGTGACGGCCAGCGGCAACCCGTCCCTCAATCGCTGCGCCGACAACTCGGCCTCAATCTCGCCGGGCATGCAGATTCGCTGCACGCCCTCGGCCCGCGGCGCGTTGCGCAGGGCCGACGCCAGCTCGCTGGTACGGCGCAGGAACGCCTTGCGGTCGCCGAAGGCACCCGGATCCAGCGCCTGCACGAAATGGCCGCACTTCCAGGAATCGTGATGGTCGGCGCCCATCACCAGCGCCGGAGACACCTCGAAGCTAAACTGAGCTCCAGCCAAGGCGCCGCAGACGATCTCGTTGGCGACGATCAGCGCCGAGCCCTTGTGCTGCCCGATGGGCAGCAGGTAACCCTCGAGCGCGACCTTCGGGTCGGTCGTCGGGTTGCCGTCGGGCCCCACGGCCCAGTCGGCGGGGATCGTGCCGCCGCGCTGGGCGGCGAGCCGGATCTTCTCTTTCACGCCAGTGAACGCGGTGTCCACGACGATCGGCGGCCCTTCGAGCGTGGGGAACGCCCACGCGACGGGATCATTGGACAGCACCGGCTTGCGGCTGCCCCAAACCACCGTGTGCGGCGGGCCGTCGGTCGTGGCGTACCCGATCATCCCGGCTTCCAGCGCCATCATCGGGTAGAAGGCCGCAGGTCCGAAGTGGTTGCTGTTGCGCACCGCCACCGAACCGCTGCCCTGTTCCGCGGCGATGGCTATGGCCTGTTTCATTGCGAATCGCGTGGAAAGAAAGCCAAGGCCATTGTCGGCATCCACAACGGCCACCGCTCCGCGTTGGTGGATGACTCGAATGTTCGGCTTCGCATTGAGGTGCCCGCGCATGATGCCTCGAACATAGCGCGGCGTGAACTGCACTCCATGCGACTCGACCCCGCGCATGTCGGCGAATACGACGACTTCGGCGATCTCGTCGGCGTGCCCGGGCGAGACGCCCACCGCCTCGAAAAGCGAGGCCACCTTCTTCCTCAACTCGCCGCTGTCGACGAGAACCTTCTTGACTGCGGGTGCGCTCATGTGTGGACTTCCTGTCTCTGTGTGGATCTGTCGGATTGCCTACTATGGTCGCGCCGCGCGAGTTTGTCTCTATCCTTCAGCGAACAAAGTGAACGTGCGTATTTGTCTGCTACCGAACACCGAGGCGGGGCTCGCGAAGCCGCGGCGCCCATAGGGAAGGTGAACAACGTGCAAACGTGGACGCGTTCGAGCCGCCGAGTCGCAGCGACCGCGCGAACGGGCTCGCGGCGAAGCGTTTCGAGCGAGCTTTGCCGCGTTGTTGGCGCCTCATGCGCTTCGCGGACGGACTGCTGCCAGCGACATCAACTGTCGTCGCGCCATCCACAGGTTCGACAGAGCGAACAGTGTCACCACGTGCGCGGTGTTCTTGGCCAGCCCGCCAAAGCGCACCATCATCAGCCCGAACTGCCGCTTGATGACCCGAAACGGGTGCTCGACCTTGGCCCTGACACTGGCCTTGCGGTGCTCGCGCTTCTGGGCCGCTGTCTTCCTGCGCCCCTCGGGCAGCTTGGCGATGTCACTCGGGCGGGCAGCGATGTGCCTCTGCAGGTCCTCGGGCTACCCGCGGAACTGCGCGCCGCGGTAGCCCGAGTCGGCCCAGACGTGTTCTTCCTTGCCGTGCAGCAGGTCGGCGACCTGCTCGAATCGGCTTCCTTGGCCGCCGTGGTGGTGACCGTGTGCACCAAGCCGCTGGCAGCGTCCACGGCGATGTGCGCCTTCATACTGAAGAATACCGAAGTGGTGAGTCGGCCGCGGGAACTTCCTCCTCAGCCGCTCGCAGAACCGAACGTGACACTCTCGCGTCATACGGCTCCCGTCATCCAACCTGTGGTCCGGCGACGCGCCAGTGATGGAACAGCAGTGGCGC
>NZ_AZSN01000115.1:0-11724 GCF_000576225.1 Methylibium sp. T29-B
CGGCCGTCGGCGCGGTGCGCTCGACCGGCTGGCTGGCCAGTGGCGAAGCCGGAGCAGCCGCAGCGGCCGGAGCGACGTCGGCCGCCTTGGCTGCGGCCGGCGCCCCGCCGGCGCCCTGCAGAACCACCACCGGCGTGCCTTTGGACACCTTGTCGCCCAGCTTGACCAGCAGCCGCTCCACGGTGCCGGCGTGCGAGGACGGGATCTCCATCGACGCCTTGTCGCTCTCGACCGTGATCAGGCTCTGCTCGGCTTTCACCGCGTCGCCGGGCTTGACCAGCAGTTCGATCACCTCAACGGCGTCGAAGTCGCCGATGTCGGGCACCACCACCTCCACCGGACCGGCGGCCACCGACGCAGCCATGGGCGCCGCTGGCGGCACCGAAGCCACGGCCGGAGCCGGGGCCGGTGCGGGCGTCGAGGCAGCGGCATCGGCCGCCTCGATCACCAGCACCACGGTGCCCTCGCTGACCTTGTCGCCCAGCTTGACCTTGAGTTCCTTCACCACGCCGGCGTGCGACGAGGGAATCTCCATCGAGGCCTTGTCGCTCTCCACCGTGACCAGGCTTTGCTCGGCCTTGATCGCGTCACCGGGCTTGACCAGCACCTCGATGACCTCGACCGCCTCGAAATCCCCGATGTCAGGGACCTTCACTTCCATCAGCGCCATGTTGTCTCCGTTCTAGGCAGATCGGCGGGAAGCCCCGCCGCCGCGTTCTTCGCTCACGCGTACAAGGGGTTGATCTTGTCAGCGTTGATCCCGTACTTCTTGATCGCCTCGGCCACCTTCGCAGCCGGCACCGTGCCCTCGTCTGCCAGGGCCTTGAGCGCGGCAACCACGACGTAGTGGCGGTTCACCTCAAAGTGTTCGCGCAGCTTGGTGCGGAAGTCACTGCGGCCGAAGCCGTCGGTCCCCAGCACCTTGTAGCTGCGGCCCTTCGGGATGAAGGCGCGGATCTGCTCCGCGTAGGCCTTCATGTAGTCGGTCGACGCCACCACCGGCCCGGCATGCGGCTCGAGCTGCTGCGTCACGAAGGGCACGCGCGGCTTCTTGTCGGCCGGGTGCAGCAGGTTCCAGCGGTCGGCGTCCTGGCCGTCGCGCGCCAGTTCGTTGAAGCTCGGGCAGCTCCACACATTGGCGGACACGCCCCAGTCCTTCTCGAGCAACTCCTTCGCGGCGATCGACTCGCGCAGGATGGTGCCGCTGCCCAGCAGGTTGACCTGCGGCGCGTCCTTCTTCTTCGACCCGCCCTCGAGCAGCAGGTACATGCCCTTGACGATCTGCGTCTCGGTGCCCGGCCTCAGGCCCGGTTGCGCGTAGTTCTCGTTGAGCAGCGTGAGATAGAAGTAGACGTTGTCCTGCTGCTCGACCATGCGCTTCAGGCCATGGTGGATGATGACCGCCACCTCGTGCGCGAAGGTCGGGTCGTAGCTGATGCAGTTGGGGATCGTGCTCGCGAGGATGTGGCTGTGGCCGTCCTCGTGCTGCAGGCCCTCGCCGTTGAGCGTGGTGCGGCCCGAGGTGCCGCCGAGCAGGAAGCCGCGCGCCTGCATGTCGCCCGCGGCCCAGCACAGGTCGCCGACGCGCTGCAGCCCGAACATCGAGTAGTAGATGTAGAACGGAATCATGATGCGGTTGTTCGTCGAGTACGACGTCGCCGCAGCGATCCACGAGCTCATCCCGCCCGCCTCGTTGATGCCTTCCTGCAGGATCTGGCCGGCCTTGTCTTCCTTGTAGTACATGACCTGGTCCTTGTCGACCGGCGTGTACTGCTGCCCCGCGGGGTTGTAGATGCCGATCTGGCGGAACAGGCCTTCCATGCCGAAGGTGCGCGCCTCGTCGACGAGGATCGGCACGGTGCGCGGGCCCAGGGCCTTGTCGCGCAGCAGCGCGTTCAGACAGCGCACATAGGCCTGCGTGGTGCTGATCTCGCGGCCTTCGGCTGTCGGCTCCATCACCGCCTGGAACACCGACAGATCGGGCACCGGCAGCTGCTCGTCGGCCTTCGGACGGCGCTTGGGCAGGTAGCCGCCGAGGGCCTTGCGGCGCTCGTGCAGATACTGCATCTCCGGCGTGTCGTCGGCCGGCTTGTAGAACGGAATGTCGTGCAGCTTGTCGTCGGGGATGGGGATGTTGAAGCGGTCGCGGAAAGCCTTCACGTCCTCGTCGACCAACTTCTTGGTCTGGTGGGCGGTGTTCTTGCCCTCGCCGATCTTGCCCATGCCATAGCCCTTGACCGTCTTGATCAGCAGCACGGTGGGCTGGCCCTTGTGGTTCACGGCCTCGTGGTAGGCGGCATGCACCTTGTGCGGGTCGTGACCGCCGCGGTTCAGGCGCCAGATGTCGTCGTCGCTCAGCTTGGACACCATCTCCAGCAGCTTGGGGTGCTGGCCGAAGAAGTGCTTGCGCACGAAAGCGCCGTCGTTGGCCTTCATCGCCTGGTAGTCGCCGTCGACCGTCTCCATCATCACCTTGCGCAGCAGGCCCTCCTTGTCGCGCGCCAGCAGCGGGTCCCAGTAGCTGCCCCAGATCAGCTTGATGACATTCCAGCCCGAGCCGCGGAACTCGCCCTCGAGCTCCTGGATGATCTTGCCGTTACCGCGCACCGGGCCGTCCAGCCGCTGCAGGTTGCAGTTGATGACGAAGATCAGGTTGTCGAGCTTCTCGCGCGCCGCCAGGCCGATGGCGCCCAGCGACTCGGGCTCGTCCATCTCGCCGTCGCCGCAGAACACCCAGACCTTGCGCTTCGATGTGTCGGCAATGCCGCGCGCGTGGAGGTACTTCAGGAAGCGCGCCTGGTAGATCGCCATCAGCGGGCCGAGGCCCATCGAGACGGTGGGGAACTGCCAGAACTCCGGCATCAGCTTCGGGTGCGGGTAGCTGGAGAGGCCCTTACCGTCGACCTCCTGGCGGAAGTTGAGCAGTTGCTCCTCGGTGATCCGGCCTTCCATGAAGGCGCGGGCGTAGATGCCGGGCGAAGAATGGCCCTGGATGTAGAGCAGGTCGCCGCCGTGCTTGCCGCCCTGGTCGGTGTCGTCGGCGTGCCAGAAGTGGTTGAAGCCGGCGCCGAACATCGTGGCCAGCGAGGCGAAGCTGGAGATGTGGCCGCCGAGGTCGCCGCCGTCGGCCGGGTCGAGGCGGTTGGCCTTGACCACCATCGCCATCGCGTTCCAGCGCATGTAGGCGCGCAGCCGCTCCTCGATGTCGATCTGCCCCGGACTGTGCAGTTCCTGGCCGGCCGGGATGGTGTTGACGTAGGGCGTGGTGGCCGAGAACGGCATGTCGATGCCGGCCTGGCGCGCCTCGTCGATCAGGCGCTCGAGGAGGAAGTGCGCGCGCTGCGGACCCTCGCTGTCGATCACGGCGGCCAGCGCCTCCAGCCATTCGCGCGTTTCCTGCGCGTCACTGTCGTTGGCGGCCGAACGGCCAAAGGATTCCGGCAATGCAGACATGTCTTGTCTCCTTGGATCGGGTGCTGTGGCGCGCCCTGGGCTGATGCTCGATTTCAGTATTGCATAGTCGTCTTATTTTTTCAAATGGTGCCAGTTGATTTCTTATTGTGGAATTTACTTAGCCATCCGCCAACCAACATCCCCCGGGATGGGAGCTTCCTGCGACGCCGAATTCACTCTGGCACCGATAATCCGCCGATGACGCCCCATCCACCCGACTCGACCCTCGATCCGCCACCCAAGGCGCATCCGCGGCGGCTGTTCTGGGCCTGGTGGAAAAGGCAGTCGCCGGCCCACCAGGACCGCTTCGCCACGTTCGCGCCCCTGTTGTCGGTACTGCTGTTCCTCGCGGCGATCATCACGGCCTTCTGGTACCTGCGCAACGAGGAATTCGAGCGGGAGCAGGAGTCGGTCAAGCGCGACACCGAGATCGCCCAGCAGCAGATCCGCCTGCGGCTGATCGAGAACCAGGAACAACTGGTGCGCATGGCCCGCGAGGTCGCCACCCGCGCCATCGACCTCGACGAATTCCTGGGCCAGGCAGTGAGCTTCGCGCGCGAGCGCCCCGAGGTCGTGAGCCTGAGCTGGATCGATGCCGACCAGAGCGTCAAGGCGCGCCACCTGTCGCCCAATCACCCGGCCGACCTGATGCGCTGGACGGAGCCTTCCGCACCGGCCGCCTCCGCGGCCGAGCCGCAGCCGCCGGCCGGTACCGCTGCTGCGGCCGCCCTTCGCGGCGAGCCGGCCTGGGCCTTCGCCGCGGCGCGCGACCTGCGTCAGCCGGTCTATTCGCGCCCCTACGAAGGCACCGGCTCGCTGTCGGTGTTCCAGGTGCACGTCCCCCTGCTCGACCGCAGCGCCTTCTCCGGCACGCTGGTGGCGGAGTATTCGGTCGAATCACTGCTGCGCTATTTCGTGCCCGCCGAGGTCACGCGGCGCCACGCCATCAGCCTGCTCGACAGCAACGACCGCGTGCTCGCCAGCAGCGTCTCGCGTGAGCCGGCCAACAGCGTGCGCAGCAGCAGCGGCATCGTGCAGGACGTGGCGCTCGCGCCGTCGGGCAACGGCCTGGTCGTGCGCGGCCAGGGCTGGCGCACCTCCATCGGCCTCATCGGCAACACGTTGTTCTGGATGGTGGTCGCGCTGTCCGCACTGACGGTGTGGATGCTGCTGGGCACCTGGCGCCACATGCGCCGGCGTTCGCAGATGCAGAGCACGCTGATCACCGAGACGAACTTCCGGCGCGCGATGGAGAACTCCATGCTGACCGGCATGCGCGCGATGGATCTCGAGGGGCGCATCAGCTATGTCAACCCGGCGTTCTGCGCGATGACCGGTTTCGCCGAGGACGAGCTGATCGGCCGTCTGCCGCCCTTCCCGCACTGGCCGCCCGACCGCATGGAAGAGAACACGCGGCTGCTGCAGCAGGAGCTGCAGGGCCGCAGCCCGGCTGGCGGCATCGAAGTGAAGATCATGCGCAAGGACGGCACGCTGTTCGACTCGCGGATGTACGTGTCGCCGCTGATCGATGCCAAGGGCCACCAGACCGGCTGGATGACCTCGATGACCAACATCACCGAGGCCAAGCGCATCCGCGACCAGTTGTCGGCCTCGCACGAGCGCTTCACCACGGTGCTCGAGGGGCTAGAGGCTGCGGTGTCGGTGCTGTCGGTGGCGCAGGACGAACTGCTGTTCGCCAACCGTTCCTACCGGCTGTGGTTCGGCGCCGATTCCCAGGGCCATGCGCGCCTGGCCGGCGCAGACGAGCTGCAGGCAGGCCGGCGCGACGCCGATGAGTCGGTCGACAGCTTCGGCGGCCTGCCTGCACAGGAACTCACCGAAGCCAGCGGCGACGTGCACGAAGTGTTCGTCGAGTCGCTGCAGAAGTGGTTCGACGTGCGTGCGCGCTACGTGCAGTGGACCGACGGCCGGCTGGCGCAGATGCTCATCGCGACCGACATCACCGCTCGGCGCCGCGCAGAGGAGCAGGCCTCGCACCAGGCGGAGAAGGCCCAGGTCACCAGCCGCCTCGTGACGATGGGCGAGATGGCCTCCAGCGTCGCCCACGAGCTGAATCAGCCGCTCACCGCGATCACCAACTACTGCAACGGCATGGTCTCGCGGGTCAAGTCCGACGCCATCGAGAAGGACGACCTGATCGCCGCGCTGGAGAAGACCGCGCGCCAGGCCCACCGCGCCGGACAGATCATCCACCGCATCCGCGCCTTCGTGAAGCGAAGCGAACCACAGCGCCAGACCGCCAAGCGCGCGACATCGTGGAGGACGCTGTCGAACTGGCCGGCATCGAGCTCAAGCGCCGCAACGTGCACATCCGCACCTACGTCGCGCAGCGGCTGCCCGACCTGCAGGTGGACCCGATCCTGATCGAGCAGGTGCTGCTGAACCTGCTGAAGAACTCGGCCGAGGCGATCGACAACGCGAAGCTGCCGTCCTCTCGTCGCCACATCGAACTGCGCGTGGTGCCCAAGCACACGCCGGAGGAAGGCGGCGTGATCGAGTTCAGCGTGCGAGACAACGGCCCGGGCGTGAAGGAGGAGATGATGGCCCGGCTCTACGAGGCGTTCTTCTCCACCAAGCCCGACGGACTGGGCATCGGCCTGTCGTTGTGCCGATCCATCGTCGAGTCCCACCGCGGCCGTATCCGTGCGGAGAACCTCTACAATGGAAGCGTGATCAGCGGCTGCAGCTTTGCCTTCACCCTGCCAGTGGAGCTCCCGGTCCCGGCGACCGAGCCTCCCGGCGTCACCTTGACCGAAACCTCGTAAAGAGCGCGCATGAGCCTCATCCCCAAGAAAGGCACGGTCTATGTCGTCGACGACGACGAAGCCGTGCGCGACTCTCTTCAGTGGCTGCTCGAAGGCAAGGACTACCGGGTCAAGTGCTTCGACTCGGCCGAGTCCTTCCTGTCGCGCTTCGACTCCCGCGAGGTCGCCTGCCTGATCGCCGACATCCGCATGGACGGCATGAGCGGGCTGGAGCTGCAGGATCGTCTGGTCGAGCGCAAGAGCCCGCTGCCCGTGGTCTTCATCACCGGCCACGGCGACGTGCCGATGGCGGTCACCACGATGAAGAAGGGCGCGATGGATTTCATCGAGAAGCCCTTCAAGGAAGAGGAACTGCTGAGCCTGGTCGAGCGCATGCTCGACAGCGCCCGTGCCGCCTTCAGCCAGCACCAGGAAGCCGCCAGCCGCGACGCGCTGCTGTCGCGGCTGACCACCCGCGAGGCCCAGGTCCTCGAGCGCATCGTCGCCGGCCGCCTGAACAAGCAGATCGCCGACGACCTGGGCATCAGCATCAAGACGGTGGAGGCCCACCGCGCCAACATCATGGAGAAGCTCAACGCCAACACCGTGGCCGATCTGCTGAAGATCGCGCTCGGTGCCCAGGCCAAGGCCTGACGCACCCTCTCGTCGCCAGGGCCGCCTTCGTGCGGCCCTTGTCGTTTCTACCTCCGGTGCCGTGCTGACGGTGCCTACCGCTGAAGGAGCCCCTCGCATGAGCGCCCGAGCCATCGACGGCAATGCCCTGTCCCGCCACCTCCGCCACGAAGTCGCGCAGCGCGCCGCCACGCTGCGCGAGCACGGCATCACGCCGGGACTCGCCGTCATCCTGGTGGGCGAGAACCCGGCCTCGCAGGTCTACGTGCGCAACAAGGTGAAGGCCTGTCACGACAGCGGCCTGCATTCGGTGCTGGAGCATTACCCGGCGGCGATGACCGAGGCCGAGCTGCTGGCCCGCGTGCAGGCGCTGAATGCCGATCCGGCAATCCACGGCATCCTGGTGCAGTTGCCGCTGCCGCCGCACATCGACGCGCACCGCGTCATCGAGACCATCGCGCCGCACAAGGACGTGGACGGCTTCCACGTCGCGAGCGCAGGCGCACTGATGGTCGGCCAGCCCGGTTTCAAGCCCTGCACACCCTACGGTTGCATGAAGATGCTCGAGTCGATCGGCTACGACCCCAAGGGCAAGCACGCCGTCGTGATCGGCCGCAGCAACATCGTCGGCAAGCCGATGGCGATGCTGCTGCTGCAGGCCAACGCCACCGTCACGGTCTGCCACAGTGCGACCCCCGACCTCGCGCTGCACACCCGCCAGGCCGACATCGTGGTCGCCGCGGTCGGCAAGCGCAAGGTGCTGACCGCCGACATGGTGAAGCCCGGCGCCGTGGTGATCGACGTGGGCATGAACCGCGACGACCATGGCAAGCTGTGCGGCGACGTTGACTACGCCGGGGTCGCCAAGGTCGCCGGATGGATCACGCCGGTGCCCGGCGGCGTGGGACCGATGACGATCACGATGCTGCTGATGAACACCCTGGAATCGGCCGAGCGGCTGGTGGGCTGAGCCCATGGGCTCGCTATCCTGCCGATGAACAGGATTGAAACCGCGCCGCCCGACGCCAGCTGACACTGCTGCGAGCCCCGAACCGACGAGCCGACCCATGAGCAATCCTCTACTCGATACCGCCGCCCTGCCGCGCTTCGGCGAGATCCGCCCCGAGCATGTGGAGCCTGCGGTCGAGGCCCTGCTGGCCGAAGCGAACGTGGCGCTGGAACGCGCCACGGGCGCGGACGTGCCGGCCGACTACGATGCCCTCTCCGCGGTGCTCGATGTCGCAACCGAGCGCCTCGGGCGCGCCTGGGGAGCGGTCAGCCACCTCAACGCGGTGGCCGACACGCCCGAGCTGCGCGCCGCCTACACCGAGGCCCTGCCGCGCGTGACCGAGTTCTACACGAACCTGGGTGCCGACGAGCGGCTCTACGCGAAGTACAAGGCCGTGGCCGGCAGCCCTGCGGCAGCCGCGCTCAACGCGGCACGGCGCAAGGCGCTGTCGAACGCGATGCGCGATTTCGTGCTGTCCGGCGCCGAGCTGCAGGGGGCCGCCAAGGAGCGCTTCGCAGCCATCCAGGCGCGTCAGGCCGAACTCGGCCAGGCCTTCTCCGAGCATGTGCTCGACGCGACAGACGGCTGGAGCTTCATCGCGAGCGAGGCCGAGCTCGCCGGCGTACCGGAGGACGTCAAGGCCGCCACGCGCGCCGCCGCCCGGGCCGACGGCCAAGACGGCCACAAGCTCAGCCTGCACATGCCGGTCTACCTGCCGGTGCTGCAGTACGCGCAGGACCGCGCGCTGCGCGAACGCGTCTACCGCGCCCACGTCACGCGCGCCTCGGAGGCCGGCCCGACCGAGCGCGACAACAGCGCCGTGATGGGCGAGATCCTCACTCTGCGGCAGGAAGAGGCCGAGCTGCTGGGCTACCGCAACTTCGCCGAGGTTTCGCTGGTCGCCAAGATGGCCGACTCGCCGGCGCAGGTGCAGGGTTTCCTGCGCGACCTGGCGCGGCGCGCACGGCCCCACGCCGAGCGCGATCTGGCCGAGCTGCGCGAGTTCGCCCGCACCGAGCTTGGCCTGGCCGATCTGCAGGCCTGGGACATGGCCTACGCGGCCGAGCGCCTGAAGGAAGCCCGTTACGCCTTCAGCGACACCGAGGTGAAGCAGTACTTCACCGAACCCAAGGTGCTGGCCGGCCTGTTCCGCATCATCGAGACGCTGTTCGAGGTGGCGATCCGCCCGGACACGGCGCCGGTCTGGAACGAGCACGTGCGATTCTTCCGCATCGAGCGCGGCACTCAGCTGGTCGGCCAGTTCTACCTCGACCCCTACGCACGCCCCGGCAAGCGCCCGGGCGCCTGGATGGACGACGTACGGGGTCGCTGGGCCCGCCCTGAGGGCAGGGTGCAGACGCCGGTGGCTCATCTGGTTTGCAACTTCGCTGCGCCCGTCGGTGACCGCCCCGCGCTGCTGTCGCACGACGACGTGACCACGTTGTTCCACGAGTTCGGCCACGGCCTGCACCACATGCTCACGCAGGTCGACGAGATCGGCGTGGCCGGCATCTCCGGCGTCGAGTGGGACGCGGTCGAGCTGCCCAGCCAGTTCATGGAGAACTTCTGCTGGGAGTGGGAGGTGGTGAAGCACATGACGGCGCACGTCGACAGCGGCGAGCCGCTGCCGCGGACGCTGTTCGACAAGATGCTCGCCGCAAAGAACTTCCAGAGTGGCTTGCAGACGCTGCGCCAGGTGGAGTTCTCGCTGTTCGACATGCTGATCCACGACGGTGCGTCGGCGGCGCCCTACGGCGCCGACGCCATCCAGCGGGTGCTCGACGGCGTGCGCCGCGAGATCGCGGTCATCGTGCCGCCGGCCTTCAACCGCTTCCAGCACAGCTTCTCGCACATCTTCGCCGGCGGTTACGCAGCCGGCTACTACAGCTACAAGTGGGCCGAGGTACTGAGCGCCGACGCCTACGCCGCCTTCGAGGAGGAAGGGGTGTTCAACCCCGCCGTCGGCCGCCGTTACCGCGAAGCCATCCTCGAAGCCGGTGGCAGCCGTCCGGCGATGGAGAGCTTCAAGGCCTTCCGCGGTCGCGAGCCACGCATCGACGCCCTGCTGCGCCACCAGGGCATGGCGGACTAAGATCGAAGTTCCGCCGAACCCGAGAACCTTGTCATGAGCCGTTCCGCTGCCGTCCTGCTGTTCAGCCTCGTCGCATTGGGCTCCGGTCCGGCCCTGGCGCAGTACAAGATCGTCGAGCCCGACGGGCGCATCACCTACACCGACCGCCCCGCGCCCTCGGCCGCGGCCAAGGTACAACCGATCCGCGGCGGCGCAGCGGTCACCGGCACCACCAGTGGCCTGCCGTACGAGCTGGCGCAGATCGCCGAACGCTACCCGGTGACGCTGTACAGCGGTAGCGACTGCTCGGGCTGCGTGGCCGGCCGCGACATGCTGCGCCAGCGTGGCATCCCCTACACCGAGAAGACCATCACCGGCGAAGCCGACATCGCCGCCTTCCGACAGATCGAATCGAGCGCCGAACTGCCGGTGTTGCGCATCGGCGGCCAGCAGCTGCGCGGCTATTCGGAGGCCGAATGGCGCGGCTACCTCGACGCCGCCGGCTACCCCAAGCAGTCGCGCCTGCCGCCCACCTACCGCGGCTGGGAGCCGACCCCGCTGGTGGGTCAGACCACGGCGCCGCGGGCCGCTCCGGCGCCGCGCCCCGCCGCAGAAGCCCCGGCCGCCCTGCCGCCGGCCCTGGAGGCCGCACCCAACGGCATCCGGTTCTAACGGCCTGCGCGGCTCGCGCGCAGGATGCCGGTCAGAAGCGCAGCGTCTTCACGCCTTCGGGCGTGCCCAGCAGGCAGACGCTGGCCTTGTGCCGCGCGAACACGCCCACGGTCACCACACCGGGCCACTGGTTGACCTCGGTCTCGAAGGCCAGCGGGTCTCCGATGCGCAGGCCCTGAACATCGAGGATCAGCTGACCGTTGTCGGTGATCACACCCTCGCGCACGGTCGCGGTCGCGCCCAGCTTCGCAAAGCGCCGCTGGATCTGGCTCACCGCCATCGGCAGCACCTCGACCGGCAACGGAAAGCGCCCCAGCACGTCCACCAGCTTGGAGGCATCGGCGATGCAGACGAAACGCTCGGCCAGATCGGCCACGATCTTCTCTCGCGTCAGCGCCGCGCCACCGCCCTTGATCATGCAGCCGTGGGGGTCGATCTCGTCTGCGCCGTCGATGTAGACCGGCAGCGATTCGACCGCGGCGGCGTCGAACACACGGATGCCCTTCTCGCGCAGCCGCTCGGTGCTCTTGACCGAGCTCGACACGGCCCCGGCGATACGCTCCTTGATACCCGCCAGTGCGTCGATGAAGCAGTTGACGGTCGAGCCGGTGCCGACGCCAACGATGCTGCCTTCGGGCACGTACTCGAGTGCAGCGCGGCCGACGAGGGTCTTCAGTTCATCCTGGTTCATGATGGGTGGCCGGGGCGGGACCGGCAGGGAGGTCGTGGGAAGTCAGTGCGAATGCAGCGATCGCGGCCGCGATTATCCAAGCCTCGAAGCAAGATGCGTGTCATGCCCCCGCCACGGCGACGGCGGCCACCGCGGTATGCTCGCCCAGCAACAGGGCCGACCCGCCCTGACCTGCCCTGAAAGGCCTCCGGCTGCAGCCCGACTCGCGAGTCCTCGCCGAGCGGCCGGTCCCGAAGGCGAGGCTTCCGGCCCGCCGACCCCCGACGCATGACCGAGCCCCTTTCCCTTCGTTCCTCCCGACCGCCCACGCCCCGCGGATTGCCCGCACGGTCGATCGCCGCAGCCCTGTGCCTCCTGCTGGGTGCCTGCGCCGCGCCGCCGGCCACCACCCCACCGGCCGGCGCGCTGGCCATGGCCTGGTCGGCGCCAC
>NZ_AZSN01000116.1:0-11686 GCF_000576225.1 Methylibium sp. T29-B
CGGCCCGGAGGCGCCACGCACGCTCGCCGGCCTGCGCCTGCAGGCGGCGCGCCGGCTGGTCGCCGCCAACCCGGGCATGACCTACAGCGGCGAGGTGCCCGAGCCGCTGTTGGCCATCCCGGTGCTGGAGGTCGAGCTCAACGCCGATGGCAGCGTGCGCCGTATCGAGGTGCTGCGCGAGCCGCGCCAGGCCAAGGACACCATCCAGCTGTCCATCGATGCGGTACGACGCGCGGCGCCGTTCGGCGACGTGTCGAAGCTGCCCCGGCCCTGGAAGTTCACCGAGACCTTCCTGTTCCGTGACGACCGCAAGTTCAAGCCTCGTACCCTCGATTCCTGAACGCTGCCGGCATGGCCACGGGCATCGGCCCTTCTTGGGCACAATGCCTGCATGTTCTTCACGCTGCCGACTCTCCTGACCTGGGCGCGCATCGTCGCGATTCCGCTGATCGTCGGCGTGTTCTACCTCCAGGTGGCGCCATCGATGCAGAACCTGATCGCGACGGTGCTGTTCGTCGTGGTGGCGCTCACCGACTGGGCTGACGGCTACCTGGCCCGCAAGCTGAATCAGACTTCATCGTTCGGCGCCTTCCTCGACCCGGTGGCCGACAAGTTCCTGGTCTGTGCCGCGTTGCTGATCCTGGTACAGCTCGACCGCGTCAACGCGCTGGTCGCGCTGGTGATCATCGGGCGCGAGATCGCGATCTCGGCCCTGCGTGAGTGGATGGCGCAGATCGGCGCGTCGCGCAGCGTCGCGGTGCACATGCTGGGCAAGCTCAAGACCACCGTGCAGATGATCGCGATCCCCTTCCTGCTCTTCGACGGCCATCTGTTCAGCGTGATCGACACCCACCTGTGGGGCACCGTCCTGATCATCGTCGCGGCGGCGCTGACCATCTGGTCGATGGTCTATTACCTGCAGAAGGCCTTGCCCGAGATCCGGGCCAAGGTGCGGTGATGCAGCCCGCCCAGCAGCGCGCGCTGTTGATCGGCGCGATGCCGGCGCTGTTCGTGCTGATCTGGAGTACCGGCTTCATCGTTGCGCGCTACGGCATGCCGCATGCCCCGCCGCTGAAGTTCCTGGCCTGGCGCTTCGCGCTCTCGGCGCTGTGCTTCGTGCTCTGGGTAAGGGTGTCCGGCGCGGCGTGGCCTCAAGGGCGGGCGCAGTGGAGACACCTGGCCGTGACCGGCGTGCTGATGCACGCGGGCTACCTGGGTGGGGTGTGGGCCGCGGTGCGGTTGGGCATCGGTGCCGGCACCGTGGCACTGATCGTCGGCCTGCAACCGGTGCTCACCGCCGTGTGGATCAGCCGCACCGGATCGCTGTCCGAACGGGTGTCGGCCCGGCAGTGGATCGGCCTGGCGCTCGGCTTCACCGGGCTGCTGCTGGTGGTAGGTCACCGGCTTGGCAGCGGCGAGGTCACGGTAGCGAACCTCGGCCTGGCGCTGTTCGCCTTGCTCTGCATCACCGCCGGTACGCTGTACCAGAAGCAGCATGTGGCGCGTTGCGACGTGCGGACTGCCAGTGCCGTGCAGCTGCTGGCGGCGCTGGCCGTCACACTGCCGCTCGCGCTGCTGGAGCCGGCGCCGGTGCAATGGCACCCTCAACTGCTCGGTGCGATGGCGTGGTCCGTCGTGGTGCTGACGCTGGGCGGCAGTTCGCTGCTCTACCTGCTGATCCAGCGCGGCGCCGCGACGGCGGTGACCAGTCTGCTCTACCTGGTGCCACCTTGCACCGCGCTGATGGCGTGGCTGCTGTTCGGCGAATCGCTGTCGCTGAGCGTGCTGGTCGGGCTGGCCCTGACGGCGGCGGGCGTCGCGTGGTGGTTCGTGCGACGCGAAGCGACGCATGAGTGGGGCGACCTGTGCCGTCGCGTCCACAAGGTGTCCCGTCGGGCCTGCAGCGTCGACGTGAGCCGAGGCGCCGAGCCCCGCCCGGTGGGCGATCTACATGGGGGAATACGCATAGAATCGCCTTCCGCGCTTGACACCCCGCAGGCTCACCGCTGTAATGATCCGCAGTCCCAGCGGCCTTCCGCAGCGCGTCCCACCGGGCTGGGTCCCGCACCTTCCACCGTAGACAGAGACACCTTTCAAAGGGGGTACCTTTCGTGAACAAGACTGAACTGATCGAACACATCGCCAAGCAGGCCGACATCTCGAAGGCCGCTGCCACGCGTGCGCTCGAGGCACTGATCGGCGGTGTGCGCACGACGCTCAAGAAGGGCGGCAGCGTATCGCTCGTCGGTTTCGGCACCTTTGCCGTGACCAAGCGTGCAGCGCGCAGTGGGCGCAACCCGCGCACCGGCGATACGATCAAGATCAAGGCGGCCAAGGTGCCGAAGTTCCGTCCGGGCAAGGCCCTGAAGGACGCACTCAACTGAACCAAGTCAGGCTCGGGTGCTTAGCTCAGCTGGTAGAGCGGCGCCCTTACAAGGCGTAGGTCGGGGGTTCGAACCCTCAGCACCCACCACCCCGGAGTCGACATCCTGAGACGGCCACGACCGCTTCGATAGAATCCGGCAGCAGCGCTCTCCCCAGAGCGCGCAAGAGAGCCAGTCCAGCAAAGGCGAACCCAGGTTCGCCTTTGTCGCATGTGGGCCGACACAGATCGATCTTCCGAGGCCATCGATGTTTGAATTCGTTCGTTCGCACACCCGGCTGTTGCAGTTCATCCTGGTCCTGCTGGTCTTTCCGGCCTTCGTGTTCTTCGGGGTGCAGGGTTACACCGGCATGAGCGAAGGCAATACGGTCGTCGCCAAGGTTGCAGGCACCTCGATCACGCAGGCCGAGTGGGATGCGGCGCACCGCAATCAGGTCGAGCGCCTGCGGGCGCAGTCCCCCGGTGTCGACCTCAAGCTGTTCGATACGCCCGAGGCGAAGCAGCGCACGCTGGACGCCCTCGTGCGTGAGCGTGTGATGCTCGTCGCGGCTGACAAGCTGCACCTGACCGCCAGCGACGAACGCCTGCAGCGGGTGTTCGCCAGCGATCCGCAACTCGCCTTCCTGCGCAAGCCCGACGGCAGCCTGAACGCCGACGTGCTTGCGGCGCAGGGCATGAGTGCCAGGCAGTTCGAGCAGCAACTGCGTCAGGATCTGGCGATGCGTCAGGTCCTGCAGGGCGTGAGTGGCACGGTGCTGGCGCCGAGCCGTCCCACGTCGACGGCGCTGGATGCGCTGCTGCAGCAACGCGAAGTGCGCATCGCGCGCTTCGAGGCTCAGAAGTTCGTGACGAAGGTCAACGTGACCGACGCCGACATCGAAGCCTATTACAAGGATGGCCGGCACGCTGCCGAATTCGAGACGCCGGAGCAGGCGTCGATCGAGTACCTCGTGCTCGACCTCGATGCCATCAAGTCCGGCCTCACGGTCAGCGACGACGATCTCCGCAAGTACTACGAGGAGAACGAGAGTCGCTACGTCGCGCCGGAAGAGCGCCGCGCCAGCCACATCCTGATCAAGGCCGAGAAGGGCGCGTCGGCCGAGCAGCGCGAGAAGGCCAAGGCCAAGGCCGCCGCCTTGCTCGCCGAGGCGCGGAAGGACCCTGCGAAGTTCGCCGAACTGGCCAAAAAGAATTCGGAAGACCCCGGCTCTGCGGTGCAGGGCGGCGACCTGGACTTCTTTGCGCGCGGTGCGATGGTCAAGCCCTTCGAGGACGCCGCGTTCGCGCTGAAGCCGGGGCAACTGAGCGAGGTGGTGGAAAGCGATTTCGGCTACCACGTGATCTTGCTCACCGCGGTGCGGGGCGGCGAGAAGAAGGCTTTCGAGTCGGTCAAGGCGGAGATCGAGAACGAGGTGAAGCAGCAGCTGGCGCAGCGCCGCTACGCCGAAGCGGCAGAGATTTTCAGCAACACCGTCTACGAACAAGCCGACAGCCTGAAACCGGCGGCCGAGAAGCTCAAGCTCACGGTGCGCACGGCGTCCGGCGTGGCGCGCACGCCGGCGCAGGGGGCGACCGGCGCGCTCGCCAGCCCGAAGTTCCTGGAGGCCCTGTTTGCCGCCGAGACCCTGCGCAACAAGCGCAACACCGAGGCGGTCGATCTGGGTGGCAGTCAGTTGGTGGCCGGCCGCATCGTCGACTACACGCCGTCGCGCAAGCTGCCGCTTGCCGAGGTGAAGGACCGGGTGCGGGAGCGGGTGGTGGTCGAGCAATCGGCGGCATTGGCGCGCAAGGAAGCCCTGGCGCGGCTCGCCGCCTGGAAGGGCGGCGCCGAACCCGAGGGTCTGGAGCCCGCGATGACGGTCTCGCGCGGCCGGCAGCAGGAACTGCCGCCCGCTCTGATCGATGCGGTGATGAAGGCCTCGCCGGCGCCGTTGCCGTCGTGGACGGGTGTCGATTTCGGCGAAGAGGGTTACGCGGTGGTGCGCGTCGACAAGCTGCTGCCGCGCGACGCGGCGGCTGGTGACGACAAGCGGCTGCAGCAGCAATACGGACAGATCTGGGGCGCGGCCGAAGACGAGGCTACTACGCGGCGCTGAAGGAACGATACAAGGTGAAGATCACCGGCGTTGCGAAGAGCGCCGACGCCGAGCAGTCCGGCGCTTCGCGCTGAAGCTCTCCGCTATAATGCACGGCTCTGCGGTGGCTGTAGCTCAGTTGGTAGAGTCCAGGATTGTGATTCCTGTTGTCGTGGGTTCGAGTCCCATCAGCCACCCCACCTGATCACAAACGAAGGCGCCGTCTCGCGGGCCTTTCGTTTTTCTGGCGGCGAAGAAGAGTCCGTGCGGCTCAGCGCGGTTTGTACTGTTCGGTCCCGAACAGCATCTTGCGCGACTGCTCGTCGACCAGCGGCTTGCGCTGTTGAGCCAAGACCTCGACGCCGCGCTGCACCGCGGGGCGTGCGGCGATCTCGTCGAACCAGCCCTTGAGGTGCGGGTAGTCGTTCCAGTCGATGCCCTGATTTTTCCAGGAGCGCAGCCAGGGGAAGATCGCGATGTCGGCGATGCTGTAGTCCGACCCCGCGATGTACTTCGACTTGGCCAACTGGCGATTCATCACGCCGTAGAGGCGCTTGGCCTCGTTGGTATAGCGGTCAATCGCATAGTCGATCTTCTCGGGTGCGTAGACCCGGAAATGGTGGGTCTGGCCGAGCATCGGCCCGACACCGCCCATCTGGAACATCAGCCACTGCAGCACCTCGTACTTGCCCCGCACGTCGGCTGGCAGCAGCTGGCCGGTCTTGCCGGCCAGATAGAGCAGGATTGCGCCGGATTCGAACAGCGAGATGGGCTTTCCGTCCGGGCCATCAGGATCGACGATCGCGGGGATCTTGTTGTTCGGGCTGATCGACAGGAAGGCGGGCTCGAACTGATCGCCGGCGCCAATATCGACAGGAAATGCACGGTATGGCAGCCCGCACTCCTCGAGCATGATGTGGACCTTGTGCCCGTTGGGCGTGGCCCAGGAATACACTTCGATCATCGTCAGAGCCCTCGGTGGGTGGCAGCCGCTCCGACGGACGGCTTGTGGGCACTCTATTCGATCGCACGGACCCATGCTCGACTCCTTCAAGCGCTGGATAGACGGCAAGCGCGGCGGCCCGGACGGTCGTCTCCTCCAGACCTGGGCCAAGCAGCGTGGCTTGGTCTTCAAGCGCGTGCGCAACGGTGAAGGCGTGGTGCTCGAGGGCGAGATGCACGGGACGCCGTGGCGCATGGAATGGGGTACGCCACAGCGAGCCTATCTGCTCGATCGCGAACTGCGCCTGCGCATGGACCTGGGTCTGCCGCAGAGCCTGCAGATGATGGTGATCTCGCGCGTGCTGGCCGAGGAGCTGGAACAGGCCGCCTACGCGCTGTTCACACAGGACATGCAGACACAGATCGACTCCGGCATGCCGGAGGAAATGCGCTGGCTGGCGATGTTCCCGAAGACGCAGTTGGCTGCGCTGAAGATGCTGCGCAATCGCTACACGACGGCATCGAATGCCGCGGCACCGCTGGCGGTGTGGCTTGACAAGGATCTGGTCGGCCAACTCGAGGCCGCCCGGCAAGGCTGGCTGGGTGAAGAGGGCCCGCTCGTGCTGATGACGCTGCGGGGCAGGCTCTACCTGCGCATCGAGTCGGTGCAGCCAGACGCTGCGCTGCTCGATGGCGTGATGGCGCTGTTCGAGGCGGCCGCCCGCGGCGCGCTGGCAGCGGCCGAAGGCGCGTCTTCGCAGACGCAGTGGCCGAGCACCAGCACCACGGCCTGGCAGAGCCACCTGCCTTCGCACTACCCGGCGGAGGCCGGGCTCGGCGACAACCGCCGCTGAGACAGCCGCGCCCTGGGGCTGGCTTCAGGCGGCGGCGTACTTGCCGAGCTCGAGCTTGGCGATCGCGTTGCGGTGCACTTCGTCGGGGCCGTCGGCAAAGCGCAGCGTGCGCGCCAGGGTGTAGAAGTAGGCGAGCGGAAAGTCCTCGCACATGCCCGCGGCGCCATGTGCCTGCATGGCCCAGTCGATCACCTGGCAGGCGAGGTTGGGTGCCACGACCTTGATCATCGCGATCTCGGCCTTGGCGGCCTTGTTGCCCGCCACATCCATCATCCACGCCGCCTTGAGCGTCAGCAGGCGCGCCATGTCGATCCGGCAGCGCGCCTCGGCGATGCGCTCCCGCGTCACGCCCTGGTCGGCCACCGGGCGGCCGAAGGCCACGCGCGCACTGGTGCGCCGGCACATCAGCTCGAGAGAGCGCTCAGCCAGCCCGATCAGCCGCATGCAATGGTGGATGCGTCCCGGCCCCAGGCGGCCTGGGCGATCTCGAAACCGCGGCCTTCGCCGAGCATCAGGTTGCTGGCCGGAACGCGCACGTTGGTGAAGGTGATCTCGCAGTGGCCGTGCGGGGCATCGTCGTAACCCAATACCGAAAGCGGCCGCAGCACCTTGATGCCCGGCGCGTCGCTGGGGATCAGGATCATCGACTGCTGGCTGTGTCGCGGCGCCTCCGGATCGGTCTTGCCCATGAAGATGTAGATCGCGCAACGCGGGTCGCCCGCGCCCGAGATCCACCACTTGCGACCATTGATCACGTAGTCGTCGCCCTGGCGCTCGATGCGCGACTCGATGTTGGTGGCATCCGACGAGGCGACGTCCGGCTCGGTCATCACGAAGGCGCTGCGGATCTCGCCGCGCAGCAGCGGTTCGAGCCAGCGCTTCTTGTGCTCGGCGCTGCCGTAGCGCACGAGCGTCTCCATGTTGCCGGTGTCGGGTGCCGAGCAGTTGAACACCTCGCTGGCCCAGGGCACGCGGCCCATGATCTCGGCCAGCGGCGCATATTCCTGGTTGGACAGGCCGGCGCCGTAGTTGCCCGACGTGCGGTTCGCCCCGTCGGCGCTGTCGGGCAGGAACAGGTTCCAGAGGCCCTCGTCGCGCGCCTTGGGCTTGAGCTGCTCGATCACCTGCAGCGGCGTCCAGCGCTTGCCGGCGCGCGTGTTGGCTTCGATCTCGGCCCAGTAGGCGGCCTCGGCCGGGTAGATGTGCCGGTCCATGAAGGCCGTGAGGCGGGCCTGCAGGTCCTGCGTGCGCGGCGAGTAGTCGAAGTCCATGCGTGTCTCCCTGAGGTCGGTGCCGTTGCGCAGGCAGCGCGGGCGGCCCGTGTCGGCGATCGTGGCGTCAGCGCTGCCGTTGTGCGATCGCCCAGCCCAGTTCGGCTAGCGGTCGAGCGCCGGCAGCGGCCTGTCGGGCCTGCTCGCTCGCGGCGGTGCCGTCCAGCACACGCTTGGCGATGCCCTGCAGGATGCCGGCCATGCGGAACAGGTTGTATGCCAGGTAGAAGTTCCAGTCTGTCACCAGCGCGTCGGTGCCGCCGCGGCCGGTGCGTTCGCAATAGCGCTGCATGTACTCGGCTTCGGTCGGGATGCCGAGCGCCGCGACGTCGAGCCCGCCGATGCCGCGGAAGGTGCCGGGCGAGATGTGCCAGCTCATGCAGTGGTAGCTGAAGTCGGCCAGAGGGTGTCCCAGCGTCGACAGTTCCCAGTCGAGCACCGCGACGATGCGCGGCTCGCTCGGGTGGAAGATCAGGTTGTCGAGCCGGTAGTCGCCGTGAACGATGCGGGTCTGGGATTCATCGCGTGCGCTGGCCGGGATGTGATCCGGCAGCCAGTCGATCAGGCGCTCCATTGCGTCGATCGGCTCCGGTCCGCCGGGACCCAGAGAGGCCTGGTACTGGCGGCTCCAGCGTCCGATCTGACGCTCGAAGTAGTTGCCGGGCTTGCCGTAGCCGGCCAGACCGCAAGCGGCGTAGTCCACACGGTGCAGCGCCGCGATCACGCGATTCATTTCGTCGTAGATCTCACCACGCTGCACGGTGGTCATGTCGGGCAGTGCCTGGCTCCACAGCACGCGGCCCTCCACGTACTCCATCACGTAGAAGGCCCGGCCGATCACCGATTCGTCCTCGCACAGCAGGTGCATCCGGGCCACTGGTACTTCGCTTCCGGCGAGTGCTCGCATCACCGTGAACTCGCGTTCGATCGCATGTGCCGACGGCAGCAGCTTCGCGACCGGCCCCGGCTTGCTGCGCATCACGTAGCTGCGCTGAGGGGTGAGCAGCTTGAAGGTCGGGTTCGACTGGCCGCCCTTGAATTGCTCGACGCTGAGCGGACCGCGGAAGCCGTCGAGCGCGGATTCGAGATAGGACTGCAGTGCGCCAACGTCGAATGCGTGCTGCGAGGTGACGGGTTTCGTTCCGGACTGGGCTTCCATGGGGACTCGGATTCAGTTCATCGTTCGGCGATCGCGAGCAGCAGCTCGCGCGACAGCACCACCAGGCGCGTGGGCTCGATGCGCACTGCGCCCTCGCGCTCGAAGCCCTTGAGTTCCTGATTCACGCGCTGACGCGACGCGCCCAGCAGCTGTGCGAGGTCTTCCTGCGCAAGTTGCAGCCCGATGCGGATCTCGTCGCCTTGCGCGATGCCGTAGCTGCGAGCCAGCAGCAGGATCTGCTTGGCGAGTCGCGCCGAAAGGGGGCGCGTGTTGAGATCCTCGACCAGGTCGTAGGCGAGTCGCAGCCGGCGGCAATTGAGCCGCAGCAGGGCCTCGTAGAGCTCGACGTGCTGCGCGAGCAGCTCCTTGAAATCGGGCCGGCGCACGACCAGCAGCGTGGTGTCGCCGTGCGCGTTCGCATCGTGCGTACGAGGCAGTCCGTCGAACAGCGAGGTATCGCCGAGCCAGATGCCCGGCTCCGCGTAGGTCAGCGTGACCAGCTTGCCCGAAAGCGAGACTGAACTGATGCGCACGGCGCCGGCCGCGACACCCCACCACTCGTCGGCGGCTGCGCCCCGCGAGGTCAGCATTGCACCATCGGCGACCCGGCGTACCGTTGCTCGCGCCAGGATGGCCTGTCGGAGCGCAGGAGACAATTTGCTGAACCACGGGCCGGCGTCGATGTGCTGTTGTTCGTCGAGTGTAAGAACGGGGTTGTGCATGGCTTGTCCCTGACGTGACAGCATCGTGGAAGCTGTACGTTCGATTGTCCACATGGCAATCCATGGCCGCGGAACGCGCGGCTCCGGTGTCAGCCTCAGGGGGCCAGGCGCAGATACTGCGCCAGCACCTTTTCCATGGTGGTGTACCGCTCCTGCTCGTGCAGCCACTGCGTCGGTGCGAGGTTCACCGCGCGCACGACGGCCTCGTCGCCGAGTCCGATGTCGAGCACGTTGATGCAGGCCGGCTGCTGCTCGAGGCGGCCGAAGAAGGCGCGCTGCCCGGCCAGCGCCGTCGAGAGGAGGGCACGGTTGACCCCGCCGTGCAGCACCAGCAGCAGACATTGCCAGTCGTCGCGCGCGCACCAGGCGTCGAAGGCCGGCAGCACGCGGTCGAGCAGTTCGCCGATCGACTCACCGCCGAGGAAGCGCTGCTGCTCGGTCTCGCTCCCGCCGCGCCCCTGGAACGCGCCCAGAAAGGCCTGCTCGACCTGGTCGGCCGGGATGTCGGCGAGTCGACCTCCGCGGATTTCCTGCAGCGCCGCCTCGTGGTCAAGCGTCAGCGCCTGGCCCGATGCCGACAGCACGCGCTGCGCCGTCTGCACCGTGCGCGGCAGCCCGCTCACCAATACCCGGTCGAAGCGCACGCCGCACTGAGCGAACAGCTGCCCCGCGGCGTCGGCCTGGCGTTCCCCCTCGGCGTTGAGCGGCACCGAGTCGGGCGCCACTGGCGTGCCGTCGGGGAGGAAGTAGTCGACCGATCCATGCCGCATCAGGTAGAGGCGGCGCCGCGCCCGGGGCAGCTTCATCGGGAGGGCCGGTCAGCGCGAGCGCGGCCCGCGCTTCTTGGGCAGCGTCTCGGCCCCTTTGATGTGGGACAGGGTATCGGCAAAGTGAAGACCTTCGGCATTGAGGTGCTCGTTCAGAGCCAGTCCGCGGGCCTGGTTCACGAGTTCCTTGGTGGCGGCCAGCACGTTCGGCGCGCAGGACGCGAGCTGACGGGCCAGCCGAGTAGCTTCGGCCAAGGCCTGGCCGCTGTCTGTCACGCGATTGACAAGTCCCCAGGCTTGCAGCTCGCGCGCGGACACGGGCTCGCCGAGCCACAGCAGCTGCAGTGCCAGCGCGCGCGGCAGCGCGTGCGCCAGCAGCCAACTTCCGCCGCCGTCGGGCGACAGTCCGGCCTGGCCCTGCGACATGGTGAAGCGCGCGTCCTCCGCGGCGACGATCAGGTCGCAGGCCAGCGCCAGCGAGAAGCCGGCCGCCGTCGCTGCCCCTTCGACGGCGGCAATGACGGGCTTGGGGTGCGCACGCAGGGCCTCGACGAAGGATCGCAACGCATGCAACTGGTGCGCCGCGGCATCGCCGGGCAGGATCTCCGCGTCGTTCGCCAAGCGCTGGAGGTCGCTGCCCGCGCTGAAGTGCGCGCCTTCACCGACCAGCACCGCCGCGCGAACCGTGTCGTCGGCTTCGGCGACGTTCAGCGCCTCGACGGCCGCGGTCAGGGCCTGCGGCACCAGGGCATTGCGGCTGGCCGGATCGCTGAAGGTCAGCACCAGGGTGTTGTCGCGTCGCTCGGTGCGCAGTTCTGCGGTCATCGTCGGCTGCTGCGGTCTCGGGGCAGGCGAGAATTGTGTCACGCACCGTCGCCGAGACCGTGGCAGCGGGCCACCGGAGTCGGTGTATTCGGGCGCTCCTCTGCGGATTGGGCCGGTCGGCTCCATGCTAGAGTCCATCGCGGTCGGCAAAAGAAGAGCTATGCATCTCAGCACGCGAAAACTACTGATCGGTGTGAGCCTGTGCGCGTTGGCACAGGGTGTCGTGGCTGTCGGTTTCGGAAAATTGCCGGACTCCACGACGCTCGGGCAACCGCTGGAACTGAAGATTCCGCTGCGGGTCGACGCGGGCGAGGATCTGCGTCCCGAATGCCTCAATGGCGAAGTCCATTTCTCCGACAACCTGCAGCAGCCCGGCACCACCTCGCTGCGGCTCGAACCCGCCGAACCCAGCGCAACCGAGCGCGTGCTGCGGCTTGCCACCACCACGCGCGTCGACGAGCCGGTCGTGACGGTGCAGATCACGGTCGGATGTGCCTCCAAGGTCACACGCCGCTTCACGCTGTTCGCGGACCCGCCGCTGATCGCCCCCGCCGAAGTGGCCGCCCCAGTTGCGGCCGTTGCACCGTCGGCACCACCTGCTCCGGCGGCCTCCGCAGCGAGCCGCCCCGAAGCCGCGCCCCCGGATACCGCGCCGATGCCGCGTGCCGCCACACCGCGCACGCCGGCG
>NZ_AZSN01000117.1:0-11613 GCF_000576225.1 Methylibium sp. T29-B
GCCGCGTTCGCGGGCGTCGATCGCGGCCAGCACCACCAGCCGCGCATCGTCGACCCAGCCGTCGCTGTAGACGAAGCCGCGCGTCAGCCGCGGCTGCAGCGGCACGCCAGCCGGGTGGCGGCGCAGGTCGACGCCGTGCGAGCCGGGCAGCCAGTCGCGACGCGCGAGGTGGTCGTAGAGAAACAGGCCGGCGCGGATCATCCACGCCGGCCGCATGGCCGCGTCGTGCGGCATCACGAAGGACAGCGGCCACATGATGTGCGGCGCGCTGCGCAGCAGCTGCTCGCGCTCCTGCAGCGCCTTGCGCACCAGCGCGAACTCGCCGTGCTCCAGGTAGCGCAGGCCGCCGTGGATCAGCTTGGTGGAGGCCGACGAGGTCTGCGCCGCCAGATCGTCGCGTTCGCACAGCACGACGCGCCAGCCGCGGCCCGCCAGGTCGCGCGCGATGCCCGTGCCATTGATGCCGCCACCGACGACGAGCACGTCGCAGTGCCGCGGCTCACGGGACGGGTCGGACCTGGGTTGTTCCACTGCTGCCATTCTGCGGGGCTTCGCTTAGGCTGGCGAGGTCGACCTCCCGGACGCCGCCGATGACCTACCTGCTCGCCCTCGACCAGGGCACCTCCAGCTCGCGCAGCATCGTGTTCGACCGCGGAGGCCGCATCCGCGCGATGGCGCAGCGCGAGTTCCGCCAGCTCTACCCGCAACCGGGCTGGGTGGAGCACGACCCGATGGAGATCTGGGAGACCCAGCTCGCCACGGCCCGCGAGGCGCTGGCCCAGGCGGGGTTGACGGCGTCCGACATCGCGGCCATCGGTATCACCAACCAGCGCGAGACCACGCTGCTGTGGGAACGTGCGAGCGGCCGGCCGATCGCCAACGCCATCGTCTGGCAGGACCGCCGCACCGAGCCCCTGTGCGCGCGCTGGCGCGAGCAGGGTCTGGCCGATGCGGTGCGCGACGTGACCGGCCTGGTCATCGACCCCTACTTCTCGGCCAGCAAGATCGCGTGGCTGCTCGACCACGTGCCGGGCGCCCGCACGCGAGCCGAGCGCGGCGAGCTGGCCTTCGGCACGGTGGACAGCTGGCTGCTGCGGCAGCTGACCGGCGGCCGCGTGCACGCCACCGACACCACCAACGCCTCGCGCACGATGCTGTTCGACATCGACCGCGGCGCCTGGAGCGAGCCGCTGCTGGCGGCGCTGGACATCCCGCGCGCGCTGCTGCCGGCAGTGCAGCAGTCTGCCTCGCATTTCGGCGACACCGAGCCCGCGCTGCTGGGCCATGCCGTGCCGGTGTGCGGCATCGCCGGCGACCAGCAGGCCGCGCTGTTCGGCCAAGCCGGCTTCCAGGCCGGGCTGGCGAAGAACACCTACGGCACCGGCTGCTTCCTGCTGATGCACACCGGCGCACAGCGGCAGGCCTCGACCCACGGCCTGATCACCACCGCGGCGGCGCAGGTGGACAGCACGGCACCGCGCCAGTACGCGCTGGAGGGCAGCGTGTTCATCGGCGGCGCGGTGGTGCAGTGGCTGCGTGATGGCTTGCACGCGATCCGCGGCAGCGGCGAGGTGCAGGCGCTGGCCGAGAGCGTGCCCGACGCCGGCGGCGTGGTGGTGGTGCCGGCCTTCACCGGCCTGGGCGCCCCCTACTGGCGGCCGGAGGCCAGCGGCGCGATCGTCGGCCTGACGCGCGGCAGCACGGTGGCCCACATCGCGCGCGCGGCGCTGGAGAGCATCGCGTTCCAGAGCGCGGCGCTGCTCGACGCGATGAGCCGCGACGCGGTGGCCGCCGGCGGGCAGCCGGTCAGCGAGCTGCGCGTCGACGGCGGTGCCTGCGTCAACGACCTGCTGATGCAGTTCCAGGCCGACCTGCTGGGCATTCCGGTCGTGCGGCCGCAGGTGATCGAGACCACGGCCCTCGGCGCGGCGTGCCTGGCCGGACTGGGCTGTGGCCTCTACGCCGGCACCGACGAGCTGGCGGCGCAGTGGCAGGCCGAGCGACGCTTCCTGCCGACGATGCCGCGCGAGCGCGCGGCGGAGCGGATGGCGCGCTGGGAACGCGCGGTACGCCAGACGGTCGCTCCCTGACGCGGCCCGCGGCCGGCTTCGGGTTTTGCAGGAGATCGCGTCGCAGGGTCGTCGCGCAAGATGCCGACTCGCCCGCCCACACCCGCCTTGCCCGCGAGTCCACCACCGAGCCCCACCCACATGAGCAGCAGCAGCCACAGTACGCCCCGCGTCGTCAGCGAAGTCGCCCTCGACAACAGCTTCCAGGGCGACACCATCCAGACCTGCGTGGTCACCCGCGACATGCAGCGCACGCTGGCCGGCATGGTGAAGCTGGGCATCGGCCCGTGGCGCATCTACGAGTTCGGGCCGGAGACCTGCAGCGACATGACCTACCGCGGCCAGCCCGGCCGCTACCGCATGAAGCTCGCGCTGGCCTTCTCGGGCACGATGATGTGGGAGGTGATCGAGCCGATCACCGGGCCGAACATCTACGAGGACTTCCTGCGCGAACACGGTGAAGGCATCCACCACGTGGCGCAGGGCTGCAACGGTCTACCCTATGCCGAGCGCGTGGCCACCTACCTGGCGCGCGGCCTGGAACTGATCCAGTCGGGCACCTGGCAGGGCCGCGTGCCCTATGCCTACTTCGGCACCGAGGGTCTGATCACGACCACGATCGAGATCTTCGACATCCCGGCCGATTTCGCACTGCCCGAGCCGCTGGCCTGGTATCCGGCGCGCCCCTGAGTCACCGTGGGAGCGGGGTGACGGCTTCACGGACTTCGGCCGTGCGCACGCTGCTCCGGCTGCTGCACCTGCTCGGCGGCGTCGGCTTCGCCGGCGCGCTGGCGGCCCAGCTCGCGATCGCCTCGGTGGCGGCCGACACGTCGCCGCGCCTGCTGGCGGTGCGCGACATCGCTCTGTCGGTGTCGTCCACCGTCGTGTTGCCGGCACTCGGCCTGATGGTGCTGAGCGGCCTGCTGCTGCTCGCGCTGCGGCCGGCACTGATCGAGCAACGCTGGTTGATCGGCAAGTTGCTGATCGGCATCGCGGTCTGCGGCATCGCGCTCGTGCAGGTGCACGGTGCGGCACGTCAGGCCCGCACACTGGCCATGCAGGCACTGACCAGCCCCACCGACGCCACCACGACCGCCGCGCTGGCGACCGTGCTGCGCAGCGAGCGCCTCGGCGCGTGGTCGGTCCTGGCGCTCGCCGTCGTCGCCGTCTCGCTGGCGGTGTGGCGGCCTCGCCTCGGTCAGCGCGCAGAGCTCCCGACGACGCCCCCCTGAGGCCGGCCGTCGCCGCGGGCCCGGCCCGCAGCCCTCAGCGGATCGCGACCGGGTTGACGAGGCTCTGCACGCCGCCGGTCACGCGCACCGCGCTCAGCACGAACATGAACTCCCAGGCCCGGTCGCGGGCCAGTTCGGCGGTGTTCATGTTCTCGAGGATGTAGATGCCGTTCTTCGCCAGCAGGATCTGGTGCACCTCGAACACACCGGCATCCTTCTCGAACGGGATGGTCTCCAGCCCCCAGGTGTCGGCGCCGATCGCGAGCACCTGCTTGCTCGCAAGGTAGGCTGCGCCCTCGCGGCCCAGCCCCGGTTCGCCGGCGAGGTAGCGCTTGTCGTCCTGGCCCACCAGCGACAGCCAGCCGGTGTGGAACAGCACCACGTCGCCGGTGCGGATCTCGATGCCCTGGCGCTTGGCCTGCTCGTCGATCTCCTTGCGGTTGAACGCCGTGCCTTCGGGCACGACGTCGCGGCCGTAGTAGGCCGTCATGTCGAGCACGACACCGCGCGTCACGAACGGCGGGATCTTCTCGACGCCGAGCTTGCGCAGGCCGTCGACCTGCACGAACTCGCTGTTCTTGAAGCAGTTGTAGTAGACGTTGTCGATGCCGACATGGCCCAGCCCGTCGATCTGGCTGCCCACGCCCACCCAGCCGGCGTAGATGTCGTCGTTGTAGCTGGTCTTCGAGGGCCCGAGGGTCACGCCGCCGGCCTGGCCCGGAGACGTGACCGTGAGCGACCAGCCCCGCGGCGGATAGGCGGGCGATCTGGAGTTGGTCTCGGCGCCGAGCCGGTAGGTCTTGCCGGTCTTCACGAGCTTCGCGGCGTCGAGCGCGAGCTGCGGACTCAGCAGGTTGGCGGCGCCGATCTCATCGGTGGGACCGTACTTCGACTTGCACCACTCTTCGGCGTGGGCAAGGGCCTGGGTCGCCGAGGCGGCCAGGCCGAGGGCGATGGAAAGCGCAACCGCGCCGCGCCGCAGCGCCTTGTGCAGAACCATGGAGTCTCCTTGGTGGTGTCGCGGCGCTCGGCTGGCGCCGTCCGGGCTCGCGCGGACGATAGCCCGTCCGCCCCGGCCTTGCACGCGCCACCAAGGTTGTGCCGTGGTGCGACAGGCGGGCGCTGCGCGCTCAGGCACTGCCCGTCAGTGCGGGCAACTGCTTCGCCACCGCGTCCTTCTCACGCGTGCAGCTGCCACCGAGGGCGGCGCCCAGCAGACGACCGTCGGCAGCGCGGTAGTGGCCTCGCATGCCCGTGTCTTCCCGCTCGATGTGCCACTTGCCGCCGCCCGGCTGCAGCGGCGGAAAGAACACCGCCGGCCAGGCCGGCGTCTTGAGCACCACCGGCATGGCCGGGTAGACGACCGCCGTGCGCTCCCCGTTCAGCGTGCGTGCGAGGGCGCGCGCCGCATGCATGATGGGCATGATGAACGGCAGCAGCAGGCCGTCGACCTCGGCGCAGTCGCCCAGCGCGTAGATGTGATCGTCGCTGGTCTGCAGGTGGCGGTCGACGACGATGCCTCGGTTCACCGCCAGGCCGGCCTGCACGGCCAGTTCGGAGTTCGCCGCCAGGCCGATCGCCGACAGCACCGTGTCGGCCTCCAGCGTGCGGCCGCTCTCCATCGTGATCCGCAGGCCGCCAGGGATCGCGTCGATGCGCTCGACCGCCTCGGACAGATGCCAGCGCACCCCGGCCGCGGCGAGCCGTGCCTGGAACTCGAGCGCCATCGGGTCCGGCCAGAAGCGCGGCAGCGCACGCGGGGCGATGTCGATCACGTCGACGGCGTGGCCGGCCGCGGCGAGGTCGTTGGCGAACTCGCAGCCGACCAGGCCCGCACCGAGGATCACCACGCGCGGATGGCTTTCCAGGTGCCGGCGGAAGTGCTGGTAGTCGGCCAGGTGGTTGACGCTCAGCACGCGGTCGGCGGCATCGCCGGCAAGCCGAAGCCGGATCGGCCGCCCTCCGACAGCCAGGACCAGGCGGTCGTAGGCGAGATCGCGGCCCGCCACCTCGATCGTGCGCGCCGCACGGTCGATGCGCTTGACCGGGTGGCCGGCCAGGATCTCGATGCCGTAGTCGCCGGCCAACTGGGCAGCGGCCGCCGTGGCCAGGGCCGCCGGGGCCTTCTTCAGCGCGAAGGCGTTCGACAGCATCGGCTTCGAATAGAACGCGCCGTCATCCTCGGTGACGAGCGTGACCGCCACCCCTCGATCGAGCTTGCGCAGTTCCTTGGCCACCGTGTACCCGGCCAGGCCACTTCCAATCACGACGATGGGGCTCATTGCAGGGGTCCGAGAAGAGTGGAGAAAGGAGCAAGAGAGGCGATCCGTGGCATCGCCGGAGCGCGGTCGGCGCCCGCCGGTCGTCAGGCCGCGCTCGCCGCCAGCTCGGCCACGCCCGCGGTCGCCGCCGCGGTCTCGCGCTGCGGCCGGTAGCCCAGACGGGCGGAGATCTGCTGGGCCACGCTGACGACGGTGGGGCGAGCAGCTTCAGGTTGCGCGGCTTGAAGCGGTCGGACGGACCGGAGACGCCGATCGCCGCGCACACGTGGCCCCGGCATTCCAGATCGGCGCCGCGATGCCGCACACGCCGTCCCGCCATTCGCCGCGGTTGACGGCATAGCCCAGCTGGCGCTGCTTCTCGAGCTCGTTGCGCAGCTCGTTCGGCGTGGTGAGGGTGTAGGGCGTGAACGGCTTGAGCTCGAGCGAGATCTGGTCGATCAGCGATGCCGAGGCGTACGAAAGCAGCGCCTTGCCGGTGGCCACGCAGTAGGCCGGCGCCCGACCGCCGACCCGCGAATAGGCCCGCACCGGATGCGGGCTGTCGACCTTGTCGAGGTAGATCACCTCGGTGCCCTCGAGCACCGACAGGTGCACCGTCTCCCCCGACAGCTGGCACAGGCGCTCCATGTACTCGACCGCCACCGTCTTCAGGTCCAGCCGCCCCACCACCGCGGCGCCCAGTTCCCACAGCTTGAGCGTCAGCTCGTACTTGCCGCTCTGCTCGAGGTTGCGGACGTAGCCGCAGGCCACCAGCGTCTGAAGCAGCCGGTGCGCATTGCTCTTGGTCAGTCCCAGGTGCTTCGCCAGCTCCGTCACGCCCGTCAGCTGCGGGTGCGTCGCCAACGCCTCGATCACCTGGAGGCCCTTCACGAAAGTGGTGTCCATGCGTGTTCAGTGTCGTTCTGAATATTGATACTTTGTGCCAAGAGCTTAGGTCTGTGCCTGCGCGCTGTCAAGAACCCGGCCCGGCGCCACGCACCGATCCGACAGAACGATCGGTCCATCGTTTGCCTCCCATCTCATTGGAGATGCTTGATTTTCCGGACCTCCACGGCGCGGCGTAAGCGTATATCCGGATGCCGATCGATGTTGACACTGCGTCAGGCACTGCTAGCATTGTTTCACCAATTCGAAACGCTGTTCCATTATTTAGAACATCTTTGTCGACATCGATCGGCGGCACGCCCGGGCCGATCGAGCTTTCTGCACTCTTCCGTGGAGATCCAAGTGAAAGAGACCCTGATCCGAAACCTCTGGTACGTCGCAGGAACCAGCGACGAGTTCGCGCCCGGCCAGCTGGTCGGCCAGACGATCGTCGGCCTGCCGCTGGTGTTGTGGCGCCCGGAAGCGGGCGGCGAGGTCGTCGCCTTCGACGGCCGCTGCTGCCACAAGCGCATGCCGCTCGCCGCGGGCAAGCTGCTCGCCGACGGCACGCTCGAATGCGCGTACCACGGCCTCTGCTTCGACAGCGCTGGCAAGTGCGTGAAGATCCCGTCGCAACCGGGCCGCGCGATCCCCAGCCGCGCGAAGCTGCGGCCCTATCCGATCGTCGAACAGGACGGCATGGTCTGGATCTGGATGGGCGACGACGCGAACCCGGCGCTGCGCCCGCCGCGCATCCCCGAGCTCGCCAGTCCCGAATGGGAAGCCATCCGCGTGCAGAACGCCGAGGTGCCGACGAACTACCTGCTGCTGATCGAGAACCTGCTCGACATCAGCCACTTCTACCCGCTGCACGACGGCAACATCGGCGACATCGCCAACAGCGAGATCCCGGTCGAGTTCTCCCACGAAGGCGTCCAGGGCAATCGGTCGGTGACCTCGGTGCGCAAGGCCGAGTCCTACCGCCACCCGCCCTACCTAGAAGACTTCTTCGGCTACGAACTGGTCGACCGCCACCACTCCCACAGCATGATCTCGCCCGCGGCGATCCGCGTGGATCTGCGCTGCGCGCCGCCCGGGCGGCTGGAGACCGAGGAAGAACGAGGCTACATCCTCACGCACCTGATCACGCCGATCGACGAGCGCCACCACCGCTGGCGCGTCATCGCCGCCTGTCGCGCCGGCCACCGCTGGCCCGCCGATCCGAGCGTATCGACCGTCGCGCGCGTGGCCGAGAAGTTCCCCGGCGTGATCGCCCAGGACCTGTGGGCCCTGACCGAGCAGCAGAGGATGCTCGACCTGGCCGACACGCACTACCTCGGCGAGATGCACCTGCGCGCGGACACCGGCATCCTCAAGGCCCGCGAGATCGTGCGCGACATGGTGGCTGCCGAAGCTCAACCGGCGTCGCAGGCGGTCGCTGCATGAACTCCCTGAAATGGCGCTGCGTGCTGTGCGGCTTCGTCTACGACGAGGCGGCCGGCCTGCCCGAGGAAGGCATCGCGCCCGGCACCGCCTGGGCCGACGTGCCCGACAGCTGGAGCTGCCCCGACTGCGGGGCCAGCAAGGACGAGTTCGAGATGGTTCCCGCAGAGTGATCAAGGCGCCGCGCACGCGGCGCCAGGCGGTCGGCCGGAGTCGGCCGATCAATGGCTGACATCGCTGCACCGGGCCGGCAGAGCCCGGGCAGGTCTGTCGGTGGTTTTCCCGAAAGGAGATCGAGGTGACAAACAAGCGACCTATCGCGTTCGACGCAACCCCCGACACCCTGCGCCGGAGCCTCGTGCTGTCCGCCGCGGCCGCGAGCGGGCTGGGCCTGCTGCCCGGCGCGATGCGCGACGCGCGAGCGCAGAGCTTCCCGCCGCTCGGCAACTTTCCGGCCGGCACCGAGGGCAACTCGGTATTCGTGGGCGTGTCGGTCCCGCTGACCGGGGCGTTCTCGGCCGAAGGCAAGGATCAGCAGCTCGGCTTCGAGCTGGCGTTCGAGCACCTGAACTCGGGCAAGCTGGCCGGCAAGATCCCCGAGCTCAAGGGCAAGGGTGTCCTGGGCAAGACCATCACCTTCGGCGTGGTCGATACGGAGGCCAAGGCCGAATCGGCGATCCAGGGACAGACCCGCTTCCTCCGCAACAACAAGGCGATCCTGATGACCGGCTGCTACAGCAGCGCGGTGACCGTCGCGCTCGGCAAGCTGGCGCAGCGCGAGAAGGTGCTCTACATGGCCGGTCCGGCCGGCTCGGACGACGTGACCGGCAAGGACTGCCAGCGCTACAGCTTCCGCTCGCAGCCCAGCACCACCATGGCCTCGCGCGCGCTGGCCCCGGTGCTGGCCGAGCGGCTGGGCAAGGGCAAGAAGGTGGCCTACCTGGTGCCCGACTACACCTTCGGCCACACGCAGTTCGAATCGATGGCGCGGCTGACCGAGCCGATGGGCTGGAAGACGGTGTCCAAGCAGGTCTGCCCGATCGGCACCGCCGACTTCAGCACCTACCTGCTCAACATCGCCAACAGCAGCGCCGACGTGTTTGTGAACTGCACGGTCGGCAACGATTGCTCGGTGTCCATCAAGCAGGCCAAGAACTTCGGCGTCATGAAGAACGCCGCCCTGGTGGTGCCGACGCTGCAGCCCTTCCTTGCGCAGCAGCTGGGCCCCGAGGTGACGCAGGACATCCTGGGCGTGATGGACTTCTGGTGGTCGCTGGCCGAGAGCAACGAGCTCGCGAAGCAGTTCGTCGACGACTTCCAGGCCAAGCACAACTACAAGCCCTACTGGCCGGCGCACATCGCCTACTCGCAGATGCTGATCTGGGCGGTGGCGGTGGAGCGCGCCAAGACCTTCTACCCGCCGGAGGTCATCAAGGCCCTCGAGGCGCGCGTGCCGATCAGGACCACGCTGGGCGACGTGATGTACCGTCCCGAGGACCACCAGCTGGTCCGTCCTGTCCCGGTGATGCGCGGCAAGAAGCCCTCCGAGATGAAGTCCAAGGACGACTACTACGAGGTGATCAAGATGATCCCCGGCGCCGACGCCGTGACGCCGCTCGACCAGGGCACCTGCAAGATGGGCGAACTCACCTGAGGTTCCGCGGCAGCGCGACCGCCGCCGCAGCGCGCCGGTCCGCCGCCGATCCGCCCGATCCATCCGACCCGCCCGCTGCCGCTCACGCGGCGGGCCCATGGAGGCTCCCATGCCACCTCTCCCTCTCGTCATATCGCAGGTGTTCCACGGCCTGGTGCTCGGCGGCACGCTGGCGCTCGTCGGCTGCGGCCTGACCATCATCCTCGGGACGCTCGGCCTCGTGAACTTCGCGCACGGCGCGTTCTTCGCGATCGGCGCCTACGCCGGCTGGCTGGCATTCGAATGGACCGGCTCCTACCTGGCCGCCGTGGTGATCGGCGCGGCCGTGACCTGCGCCTTCGGCTTCGTCATCGAGCGCGGACTGATCAGCCGCTTCTACCAGCGGCCCCACGAGGACCAGATCCTGCTGACCTTCGGCCTGGGCATCGTCATCGTGGAGGCGCTGCGCGCCATCTTCGGCGGCGTCGGCCGCGCGATGCCGTCGCCCGACTGGGCCGCCGGCGCCGTGTCGATCGGACCGGTGATCTACCCGGAATACCGGCTGGTGGTGTTCGGCATCGCCGCGCTGTCGCTGCTGGTGTTCTACCTGCTGCTCTACCACTCCCGGCTCGGCCTGATCGTGCGCGCCGCGATCGAGGACACGCTGATGGTGCGCATCCTCGGCCTGCGTGCGGCGCAGATCAAGGCGGTGGTGTTCGCGATCGGCGTGCTGGCCGTCGGGCTGGCCGGCGTGGTGATGGCGCCGATCGTCTCGATCAACCCGGACGTCGGCGCGCGCTTCATGGTGCAGTCCTTCGTGGTGGTGGTGATCGGCGGTCTGGGGTCCTTCCCCGGCGCCATCATCGGCGGCTTCATCGCCGGCCAGATCCAGACGCTGACGGCGATCTTCGAGGCCGCCTACAGCGACGTGGCGCTGTTCCTGACCATGGTGGCGATCCTGGCGGTCCGCCCGCGCGGCCTGATGGGCGTGGAGGGACGGAAATGACGGCGCAACAACTGGCCGCCCGCGCGGGCGGCGTGCGGCGGCTGGCGGTCTCGCTACCGACCGAGTGCTGGATCGTCCTCGCGCTCGCGCTGATGCCCTTCCTGCTGCTTGCCGGCGGCGGCTCGGTCGACACCGCGATCCGCATCCTGCTGTGGGGCATCTTCGGCCTGGGCTTCGACATCCTGTTCGGCTACGCCGGCATGCTGTCGTTCGGCCAGGCGGCGTTCTTCGGCACCGGCAGCTTCGTGACCGCCTACCTGCTGGTCAGCGGGCTGGTGACGAACTTCCTGCTGGCGATCGGCGCCGGCGTGGTGGCGTCGATGCTGTTCAGCGTACTGGTCGGGATGGTGGCGCTCAAGCGCGTGGGCATCTACTTCTCGATGATCACCTTCGCGATCGGCGAGCTGTGCTTCTTCATCCAGCACTCGGTGCTGTCGCGCTGGACCGGCGGCGACAACGGCCTGCCCGGCGTGCCGCATCCGGTGTTCCAGTTCGGCGACCGCAGCTTCGAGCTCGCCTCGGGTTGGGGCATGTATGCGGTGATCGCGACGATCTTCGTCGCCACGTTCTGGTTCGCGCGACGCGTGGTGACCTCGCCGTTCGGCCGGGTGCTCAACGCCACGCGCATCAACCCCGAGCGCACGCTGGCGGTGGGGCACGACGTGCAGCGCTACAAGATGGCGGCCTTCGTCGTGGCGGCCGGTTATGCCGGCCTGGCGGGCACGCTGATGGGCATCTTCCAGAGCTACGTGGGCCCCGATGCGTTCGCGCTCGACACCTCGGGCCAGGTGGTCATGCAGACGGTGGTCGGCGGCGTGCGCACGCTGATCGGCCCGCTGGTCGGCGCGGCGGTGTGGATCTACCTGCGCGACATCCTGCAGCAGATCCCCGGCATCGGCGGCATGTGGAAGCTGATCCTCGGCGCGCTGTTCATCCTGGCCGTCACGACGATGCGACGCGGCATCGTCGGCGAGATCCAGCACGTCTTCTACAAGCGGCGGATGGCGGCGGCCGCGGCCGCGGCGGCCGCTACCGAGAAGCTCGCCGCGTTCGCGCCGGCGGCACCGCCGGCCGACTTCTTCGC